>NZ_CP086106.1:6172500-6407183 GCF_016765655.2 Skermanella mucosa | reverse complement strand
GCCCATCAGCTCCTGATACCGCGTTCCATCGGCCCCGCGAAGCGGTGGCCGGCCCCATACCCGGATTCCTGTCCCGATTCCCGGGACCTCGCCGCACCGCCGGCGGCATCGCCGCGAGAGCGGGCGACAGGATCCCGGACGGGATCCCACGGGTGCGGGAAATATGCCGAAACCAGCCCGGCACCTGCCATCAACTTTTCAGCCGGCGCTCCGTCACGCGCCATACTGTCACGTCCCGTCGCGGCACGCCCCCCCGGCCCGGGCGCTCCGACCGCTCCGGGAGACTCGAAGCACAGCGTCGACACCATGAAAGTGGGCAAGACCGCTCCCTGTCGGCAAAGTCGAGTCGCTTGCCGATCGTCGATTTCATTTTTTCGTGTAACCGGGCGCCGGGGAAGGAGCTCCCTTGGCGTTCTTCCGTCAGCCGCCCAATTCCCGTCTCTGGCGTGCGTTCCGCCCGCCGGAACATCGGGCCATTACTTGGCTCCGCGAGGCTCCGGGGGTTGTCGGCCAGTCCGTCAACAAATGTTAATAGGGTGTCGTCTGGCTGACAACGGGATCGAACAGGGAACGGCCGAAAAAGCTAATTTCGTTCTCTAACGACTTATTCTTCCGAATACGCCACGCGCACGCAGCTATAGCTTCAGCAACCTCGTGGTGCCAAAGAGTTGCGGAAGAAATTGAGCCGAGGAACAAAAAAGCCGCGCCGGACAGCGGCGCGGCTTGATCCCGCCGCGAGGAGGCTCAGAGAGCCTTGATGCGGGAGGACAGCCGCGACAGCTTGCGCGAGACCGTGTTGCGATGCAGCACGCCCTTGGAGACGCCGCGCATCAGCTCGGGCTGGGCTTCCTTGAAGGCATCGGCGGCGGCGGACTTGTCGCCGGTCGCGATGGCGGTCTCGACCTTCTTGACGAAGGTACGGATGCGGCTGACCCGCGCGCGATTCACGGCGGTGCGCCGCTCGGTCTGGCGGATACGTTTTTCTGCGGACTTGTGATTGGCCATAACTAAACCTTCTGCGGACACACCTGTGCCGAATGCGAGCGCGCTTTATAGGGGGCGTCGCCTTGGAGAGTCAAGGCGGGAGAGTCGCTTTTCTCCCGCCCCGGCCCTCCCCTTGGCGGGACTTCAGCGGTTCTTGAAGTTGGCTTCGCGCTTCTCGGCGAAGGCGGCCATCCCTTCCTTCTGGTCCTCGGTCGCGAAGGTGGAATGGAACAGGCGGCGCTCGAACCGGATCCCCTCCTCCAGGGTCGTCTCGTAGGAGCGGTTGACCGATTCCTTCGCCATCATCACGACGGGACGCGACAGCGAGGCGATCCGGGCCGCGACCTTCATGGCCTCGTCCACCAGGTCGGCCGCCGGCACGATCCGGCTGACCAGGCCGCAGCGCTCGGCCTCGGCGGCGTCGATGGTGCGGCCGGTCAGGACCATCTCCATCGCCTTGGACTTGCCGACGAATCGGGTCAGGCGCTGGGTGCCGCCGGCGCCGGGGATGGTGCCGATGGTGATCTCCGGCTGGCCGAACTTGGCGGTGTCGGCCGCCAGGATGAAGTCGCACATCATCGCCAGCTCGCAGCCGCCGCCCAGCGCGTAGCCGGCGACCGCCGCGATCACCGGCTTGCGGGCGGTGGCGACCCGGCCCCATTTGCGGGTGATGAAGTCGGAGAGATAGACGTCCATGTAGTCCCGTCCGGCCATCTCCTTGATGTCGGCGCCGGCGGCGAAGGCCCGGTCGCTGCCGGTCAGGACGATGCAACCGATCTCGTCGTCGGCCTCGAAAGCGTCCACGGCGGCGGCCAGCTCGGTCACCAGGGCGTCGGACAGGGCGTTGAGCGCCTTCGGCCGGTTCAGCGTGATGAGCCCGACATGGCCGCGGGTCTCGACCAGGATGTTCTCGTAAGGCATGTCTCTACTCCCAGATGTTGCCTGGCCCGGGTGTCGACCGGATGGGGGCCGGCTATTGCGGTATCAGCATGAAGCGGACGGTCACCGGGCCCCCCCGGCCAGAGGCGGCCGGCTCCTCGACCAGTTCTATGCGCAGGAGCTCGCCGTCCCGCAGGAATCGCCCCTCCCCCGCCGCGGCCCAGCCGAGCTGGGGGGCCGTTTCGGCATAGAAGCTCCGGATGGCGGAGGCGTCCAGGGTGCCCGTGGCGACCGCCTGCACGATCCGGCCGCCCGGCTTGTCGAACACGAGGGCCTGGTCGGCGACCGTGACGAGGCCGGGCATCAGGGGCAGGTCGTCGATCCCGTCCACGAAGGCATCCGCGGCGTTCGCCCCGGCCGGACCGCAAAGCCCCGCCCCGCCGGGCGAGCCGAAGGGCTGGGCCTGGAACAGGACGGCGGCGAGGACCGCGAAGGGAAGGACCGGAAGGCGCGGCATGGGCCTAAGCGATACATCAGCGCTGGCGTCGCGGACAATAGAAAGTCGATCGGTTGGCCTGCACGATCCGCTGCACCCCGCCGGTGCGTTCGACGTCGCAGGTGCAGCCGGGGCAGGCCCGCCCCTCGCGGTCGTAGACCGCGAACCGGTGCTGGAAATAGCCCAGCTCGCCGGAGGACTGGACATAGTCGCGGAGCGTCGAGCCGCCCGCCTCGATCGCCTCGGCCAGGACCTCGCGGATGGCGGGCACCAGCCGCTCGGCCCGGCGGCCGGCCACCGTGGCGGCGATCCGCCTGGGGCTGATGCCGGACCGGAACAGCGCCTCGCACACATAGATGTTGCCCAGGCCGGCGACCACGGTCTGGTCGAGCAGCGCCGCCTTGATCGGCGTGATCTTCGATCGCAGCGCGTCGGACAGCGTCTCAGCGTCGAAGCCGTTGCCCAGCGGCTCCGGCCCCAGGGAGGCCAGCAGGGGGTGGCGGTCCAGTTCGTCCTCCCCCGTCAGGGCCATCAGGCCGAATCGGCGCGCGTCGTTGAAGCGCACCTCGGAGCCGTCGTCGGTGGTCAGCAGGACGTGGTCGTGGGGCAGCGGCGGCCCCAGGTCGCGGCCGATGGTCATGCGGCCGGACATGCCGAGATGGACGATCAGCACCTGGCCGTCGTCCAGGTGGATCAGGATGTACTTGGCGCGCCGCCGGATCGTGACGACCCGCCGGCCGGTCAGCCGCTCGACCATGCGCTCGGGGAACGGGATGCGGAGGTTGGGGCGGCGCTGCTCCACCGTCGCGAGCACGCGCCCCTCCATCTTGAGCGCGAGCCCGCGGCAGACCGTTTCGACTTCGGGCAGTTCTGGCATGGGACCGACCATAGCCGGTCCGGAGCGCGACAAAAAGCGCCGCATCCCGTTTTGTTCGGCGGTCCGTTCGGCGATCCGCGCGGAAAGTCCGCCGTGGCAACTGGCAAGGGCACCGCCGAGCCGCTATGTTGCTGGCCATGGCCGAAGATCCCTCCCAAGACCCCGCTTCCGCTCCCGGCGCCCCGCCGCGCGGTCCGTCCGTCCACCCGTCCGACCGCCCCTCCCCCGAGGGAGAGGCGCCGGAGGCGCGCTGGTTCGGTTTCCGCGAGGTCGATCCCCGCACCAAGGCGCCGATGGTGCGCCAGGTGTTCGACAGCGTCGCCGGCAACTACGACCTGATGAACGACCTGATGTCGGGCGGCATCCACCGTCTGTGGAAATCGGACCTGATCGAGCTGATCCGGCCGCAGCCGGGGATGACCCTGCTGGACGTGGCCGGCGGCACCGGCGACATCTCGTTCCGCTTCCTGGAGGCGGCGGGCGGGCCGGCCCAGGCCTTCGTCTGCGACATCAATGAAAAGATGATCCTGGTCGGGCGCGACCGGGCGGTGGACCGGGGCGTGCTGTCCGGGGTGGAGTGGATCGTCGGGGACGCCGAGACGCTGCCGCTGAAGAGCCGGTCGGTGGACGTCTATACCATCGCCTTCGGCTTGCGCAACGTGACGCGGATCGACGCGGCGCTGGCCGAGGCGCGGCGCGTGCTGCGGCCGGGCGGACGCTTCTTCTGCCTGGAATTCAGCCGGGTCGTGCTGCCGGTGCTGCGCGAGATCTATGACCGGTATTCCTTCACCGTGCTGCCGCGCCTGGGCCAGATGGTGGCCGGCGACCGCGAGGCGTACCAGTATCTCGTGGAAAGCATCCGGCAGTTCCCGGACCAGCAAAGCCTGGTCGGCCGGATCGAGTCGGCCGGGTTCGGCCAGGTGCGCTACCGCAACCTGACCGGCGGCGTCGCCGCGATCCATTCGGGCTGGCGGCTCTGACCCTCCCCCAAGTTAGAAACCTGTCATGATCCGCACGATCCGCAATCTTGCCCGCCTCGTCGTGATCATGCGCACGCTGGGCCGTCACGACGCCCTGTTCCCGCACGAACTGCGCGACGTGGCGCCGGGAATCGCGGGATTCGCCCGCCTGTTCTCCGCCAAGGGCGTTCCCGGGCGGCCGGGCCAGCGGATCGCCGCGGCGCTCCGCGACCTCGGACCCAGCTTCATCAAGCTCGGCCAGATCCTGTCCACCCGGTCGGACCTGGTCGGCGAGGCGATCGCCGCCGACCTGGCCGAGCTTCAGGACAAGCTGCCGCCCTTCCCCACGTCGGAGGCCCGCCGGATCATCGAGGCGGAGTTGGGACGCCCGCTGGAGGAGATCTACGAGAGCTTCGACGAGAAGCCGGTCGCCGCGGCCTCGATCGCCCAGGTCCATTTCGCGGTGGTCGCGACCCGCCGGGACCGCGACGGCGAGCACGACCTGGACGCCGACGACCGGCGCTCCCGGGAGGTCGCGGTCAAGGTGCTGCGGCCGGGGATCGAGCTGGCTTTCCGGCAGGACCTGGACCTGTTCCGCTGGCTGTCCGAGCTGGCCCTGTGGATCCAGCCCCGGTTCAAGCGGCTGCGGCCGGGCGAGGTCGTGCAGATCTTCGCCGACACGGTGAAGATGGAGATGGACCTTCGGATGGAGGCCTCGGCCGCGTCGGAGCTGGCCGACAATTTCCGCGGCGACACCGCCTTCAACGTGCCCCGGGTGGACTGGGACCGGACCAGCCAGCGCGTGCTGACCCTGGAACGCATCCGCGGCATCAAGGTGGACGAGGTCGACAAGATCCGGGCGGCGGGGTTCGACCCCGACGACGTGCTGGCCCAGGCGTCGTCGTCCTTCTTCAACCAGGTGTTCCGCGACGGCTTCTTCCACGCCGACCTGCATCCGGGCAACCTGTTCGTCAACGAGGACGGCCATATCGCGCCGGTCGACTTCGGCATCATGGGCCGGCTGGACCGCGCCACGCGGTACTATCTGGCCGACATGCTGCTGGGCTTCCTGAACGGCGACTACCGCCGGGTCGCCGAGGTGCATTTCCAGGCCGGCTACGTCCCGGCGCACCAGAACATCGAAACCTTCACCCAGGCCTGCCGCGCCATCGGCGAGCCGCTGCTGAACAAGCCGCTGCACGAGATCTCGATCGGGCGGCTGCTGGCCCAGCTGCTGGCGGTCACCGAGCAGTTCGAGATGGAGACCCAGCCGCAGCTGCTGCTGCTCCAGAAGAGCATGCTGACCGCGGAGGGGGTGGGCCGGGCGCTCAACCCCGACATCAACATGTGGGAGCTCGCCCGTCCGCTGATCGAGGACTGGATGCGCGAGAACCGCGGTCCCGAGTCGCGCGTGGTCGACGAGCTGGAATCGGTGCTGAACGCGCTGCGCACCCTGCCCCGCGTGATGCGCGAGGCCGAGCGGGCGACCCGGATGATGAACGAGCACGGGCTGCCGCTTCACCCCGCGACGATCGAGATCCTGCTGGACGGCTTCGTCCGCAAGCGGCGGCGGACGATCTGGACCCTGTGGACCGTGACGATGGCCGTGGCGCTGGCGGCACTGGCGGTACTGACCTGACGGGCTTCGCGGCGACGGGGCCATGACGGAGGGACACGGCGATCTTCACATGCGCATGATCCCCGACATGATATGCGCATGTGAAGGGGGGATGACATGGGCGCACTCTCGCGGACTTACGATGTAACCGCTCGGAAGCGGGCAACCAACCTCAGCTTGAACGAGGATCTTCTTGCCAGGGCCCGTGATTACGGCATCAACATCTCGGCCGAGGCGGAGGCCGGGGTTGCGCGCGCCGTTGCGCTGGAAGCGGCGCGTCGGCGACAGCAGGATATCGATTCCGACATGGCCGTCCTGAATGAGCATCGCGCCACGCACGGCTCGCTCCTCGATGAAGACGATCCGAGGTTTTAAGCGCCATCATGCGCCGGTTCGACGTTTGCCGGAATCGGGGCAAGGGCCGATCCGGGTATCCTTATCTCGTGATCGTGCAATCGAAGGCCTTCAACAAGGGAGATACCCGCGTCGTCATCCCGCTTGTCACGTTTACAGCCGGCAAGACACTTAAGGACAGAAAACTTCACCCCTTAGTCACGATCGAGGATAAGGAGGTCTACCTGTCGCCTCTCGATATCTCGTCCATTCCCGTGGAGCGTATCGGCCCGATCGTTACATCGCTTGACGATCAGGCGGACGCAATTCGGGATGCCATCGACGATATGATGCGGGTGGAGCGCGGCCGTCAGCCTTGATGGACGCCGGGAGGCGGGAATGATCGCGTGACGATCGAGATCCTGCTGGACGGCTTCGTCCGCAAGCGGCGTCGGCGGTGGTGGTTTCCGGCTGAGCGGTATTGTATCATTCCTGCTCGGGCCGGATCTTTGAACTGGGAAAACCAGCATGGCGATCACTGTCAAGCTTCCAGATGTCGGCGAGACCGACGGGACCGCGATCGAATCCCGGCCGACCCTGACCAGGCTGTTTCAGGAAATCGCCCGCGAATCCGGGGTAGAGGTTGAGGTCTATGACCAAGCCGGCTCCTTCCTGGCAAGATATGCTTCCCCCGGACCCGGGCCTCGACGCATTCCGCCAGGTCAGCTGTTCGGTTGCCTGAAGGGCCAATTGCCCCTGACCGAGGAAGACCTCGAACAGCCTTTGGATATCGAATGGAATGCTGAGCAGGGCATCCTTCTTTGACGCAACTCCTGCTGGATACCCATGTCCTGGTCTGGCTGTTCGAAGGCATTCCAAGGATGGGAAAGAAAGCACTCGAACTGACGGCGGAAAGCTTTTCGGCGAACGGCCTCAAAGTGTCGGCAATCTCTTTTTGGGAAGTCGCCATGCTGGTACGGCGGCGAAAGCTATCCGGCGCGGTCGATGCCGCGGCTTGGCGAAGAATGGCACTGTCGATCGGGCTTGTCGAAATCCCTGTCACGGGGGATATCGGCGTGAACGCAGCGGACCTTGCCGATTTTCATCCCGATCCCGCCGACCGCATAGTCGTGGCGACCGCTCTCCACGAAAAGGCGATTCTGCTGACCGCGGACAGGAAGATACTCGCTTGGCCCGGGCCAGTCGTCACTCACGATGCCGAATCGTGAGGGTTACACAAGATTATTGTCCACAGATGAACGCAGATGGACGCAGATAAGGCTTAGATATCTGCGTCCATCTGCGTTCATCTGTGGATGACTTGAATCCGTCCCCAGGGACAGACCTCCAGGACCGCACCGATGGCCGATACACCTTTCCCCGAACACCGCATCCTCGACGGCAAGCGCATCCTGCTGATCATCTCGGGCGGGATCGCGGCGTACAAGTGCCTGGACCTGATCCGGCGGCTGAAGGAGCGCGGGGCGCGGGTGCGGTGCGTGCTGACCGAGGGCGGGTCGAAGTTCGTGACGCCGCTGTCGGTGGCGGCCCTGTCCGAGGAGAAGGTCTACATGGACCTGTGGTCGCTGACCGACGAGGCGGAGATGGGGCACATCCGGCTGTCGCGGGAGGCCGACCTGGTCGTGGTGGCTCCGGCCAGCGCCAACATCCTGGCCAAGATGGCGGCCGGCATCACCGACGACCTGGCGACCACCGCCCTGCTGGCGACCGACAAGCCGGTGATGGTGGCCCCGGCCATGAACATCATGATGTGGTCGCACCCGGCGACCCAGGCCAACATGGCGACCCTGGAATCGCGCGGCATCCTGCGGATCGGGCCGGGCGTCGGCGACATGGCCTGCGGCGAGACCGGCAGCGGCCGGATGAGCGAGCCGATGGAGATCCTGGGCGCCATCGCCGCCTTCTTCGGGCGCGCCGCGGCGCCCAGGGAGGAGGCTCCGGGGCCGCTGAGGGGCTGGCGGGCGCTGGTGACCAGCGGGCCGACCTACGAGCCGATCGACCCCGTCCGCTACATCGCCAACCGATCGTCCGGCAAGCAGGGGCACGCCATCGCGGCGGCCCTGGCGCGGCTGGGCGCCTCGGTCACGCTGGTCAGCGGGCCGACGCGGGAGCCGGACCCCGACGGCGTCGCCATGGTCCATGTGGAGAGCGCCCGCGACATGCTGGCCGCCTGCCAGGACGCGCTGCCGGTGGACGTCGCGGTCTGCGCCGCGGCGGTCGCGGACTGGCGGGTCCGCGCCATGTCGAGCCAGAAGCTGAAGAAGGACGGCGGCCACCTGCCGGCGCTGGAACTGGCCGAGAACCCGGACATCCTGGCCACCCTGTCCCGCCCGGGCCGGATGCGGCCGGGTCTGGTCGTCGGGTTCGCCGCGGAGACCGAGAAGGTGGTCGCGCACGCGCGGGCCAAGCTGGCGCGCAAGGGCTGCGACTGGATCGTCGCCAACGACGTCTCCCCATCCAGCGGGACCTTCGGCGGGACCAGCAACACGGTCCACCTGCTGCGCGGGGATACCCTGGAGGACTGGCCGCCGCTGTCCAAGGAGGAGGTTGCCCAGCGCCTCGCCGCCGCCATCGCGGACCATCTGGTGGGCACCGGGGCGGAGTAGGCGCCACGGGACGGCGGATTTTTTCGCCGCGGGGGGCGATTTACCTGTTACATTGTGTGATATCTGCGCTATCTACAGCGCATGATCCCTGATGCCGAACCCGATGCACCGGCCGCCTTGGCGGTGGCCGTGACGCGCCTTCCCAACAGTGCCGGCCTGGACCTGCCTACCTATGCGACGGAGCATTCCGCCGGCATGGACCTGGCGGCGGCCGTCGCCGGTCCCGTGGTCCTGGAGCCGGGCGCCCGGGCGCTGATCCCGACCGGTTTCGCGCTGGCACTGCCGGCCGGCTACGAGGCGCAGGTCCGCCCGCGGTCGGGCCTGGCGCTGTGCCACGGGATCACCGTGCTGAACAGCCCCGGCACCATCGACGCGGATTACCGCGGCGAGGTTGGCGTCATCCTGATCAATCACGGGGAACGGCCCTTCACCGTGGAGCGCGGCATGCGCGTTGCCCAGCTGGTGGTCGCCCCCTACGCCCGGGTCGCCTGGAGCCTTGCCGAGACCCTGGAGGAAAGCGCCCGCGGCGCCGGCGGTTTCGGGTCTACCGGGACGGACAGGGCCGGCGCGGACGAAAAAGGACAAGACTGATGCTGCGCATCTCGAAGAAGCTGATGTTCGCGATCGAGGCGGTCCTCGACATCGCCTACAATGCCGGCAGCGAGCCGGTGCAGAGCGGCGAGATCACGCGCCGCCAGGGAATCCCGAAGCGCTACCTGGAACAGGTGCTCCAGCAACTCGTCCGCGCCGGGGTACTGGCGGGTGTGCGGGGTCCGCGCGGCGGCTATCGGCTGGCCCGGGAGCGGCGGCGTATCAGCATCGGCGAGATCGTCCGGGTGGTCCGCGCCATGGAAACCGCGACCGATCCCGTGGAGGAGCCGACCGGGTCGATCCTCGGCCTGAAAGTCGTGCGGCCGATCTGGCTGCAGCTCCAGGACGACTGCATGACGCAGCTCGACGACATCACGATCGAGGACCTGTGCCTGCGCGCCAACCAGGCCGGCATCGAGAGCGAAACCCACGCCAAGATCGATTTCAGCATTTAAAATCGGGGTTCGAGGTATTAGATTGGATTATCTGTGATTTCCAAGATTTAACAGTTGCGAAGGGTGGAATACCATGGCGGCTCCAGAACACGGACCTGAATTCCGGGGCAGGATCTACGACAGCATCCTGGATACGATCGGGGCGACGCCGCTGGTCCGCGTCCGGCGGCTGGCTTCGGAGTACGGGGTCAAGGCCGACATCGTCGGCAAGCTCGAGTTCTTCAACCCGCTGTCCAGCGTCAAGGACCGCATCGGGCTGGCGATGATCGAGGCGGCCGAGGCCGAGGGCAAGATCGAGCCGGGCAAGACCACCCTGGTCGAGCCGACCTCAGGCAATACCGGCATCGCGCTGGCCTTCGTCGCCGCGGCCAAGGGCTACCGGCTGATCCTGACCATGCCGGAGAGCATGTCGGTCGAGCGCCGCAAGATGCTGAAGCTGCTGGGCGCCGAGCTGGAGCTGACGCCCGCGTCGGAAGGCATGAAGGGCGCCATCCGCAAGGCGGAGGAGCTGGTGGAATCCACTCCAGACGCCTTCATCACCCAGCAGTTCAAGAACTCGGCCAACCCGGCGATCCACCGCACCACCACGGCCGAGGAGATCTGGCGCGACACCGCCGGCAAGGCCGACATCCTGATCAGCGGCGTCGGCACCGGCGGCACGCTGACCGGCGTCGGCGAAGTGATCAAGCAGCGCAAGCCCGACTTCAAGATCATCGCGGTCGAGCCGGAGGACAGCCCGGTCCTGTCGGGCGGCCTGCCCGGCCCGCACAAGATCCAGGGCATCGGCGCCGGCTTCGTGCCCGACATCCTGAAGAAGGACCTGATCGACGAGGTGCTGCGCATCTCCAACCAGCGCGCCTTCGAGACCGCCCGCAAGGCGGCCCGTGTCGAGGGCCTGGCGGTCGGCATCTCGTCGGGCGCCGCGCTGGCGGCGGCGATCGAGGTCGGCCAGCGGCCGGAGAACGAGGGCAAGCTGATCGTCGTGATCATCCCGTCCTTCGCCGAGCGCTACCTGTCGACCGCCCTGTTCGAGGGGCTGGAGTAAGGTAGAGCCGGGCTTCCTCCAGGAGTAAGGTCGCGCGTGGATGGCCGGATCAAGTCCGGCCATGACGGAAAAGGGAGGCCTTGGCTTGTGGGTCCGGTGACGGTCGGGTCCGGGTGGCTCCCTTTTCGTCATGCGCGGGCTTGACCCGCGCATCCACGCGCAAACTGACGGGAAGAAGTCCGGCCATATCGGCGGGCGGAAACAAGCAAACACCAGGTCAGCACCCTATGGATTTCACCGACGCGCAGGTCGAACGCTATGCCCGCCACATCATCCTGCCGGAGGTCGGCGGCATCGGGCAGGAGGTGCTGCTGAAGTCGCGAGTGCTGGTGGTGGGGGCCGGCGGGCTGGGCTCGCCGCTGCTGCTCTATCTCGCGGCGGCGGGCGTCGGCGCCATCGGGGTGATCGACCCCGACGTGGTCGACCTGTCCAACCTGCAGCGCCAGATCATCCATGACACCGGCTCGATCGGCACGCCCAAGGTGGAGAGCGCCCGGGCGCGGCTGGAGGCCATCAACCCGGACGTGCGGCTCGATGTCCACCGGGAGCGGCTGACCGCGGCCAACGCCATGGGGCTGATCGCCGACTACGACGTGGTGGCGGACGGCACCGACAATTTCGCCGCCCGCTACCTGCTGGCGGACGCCTGCCATCTGGGCGGCCGGACGCTGGTTTCGGCGGCCATGCTCCGGTTCGATGGGCAGATCTCCACCTTCAAGTCCTATCTGGGCGGTCCCAATCCCTGCTATCGCTGCATCTTCCGCGAACCGCCGCCGCGCGGGCTGGTGCCGAGCTGCGCCGAAGGCGGCGTGCTGGGGGCGCTGGCCGGCGCCGTCGGCTCGATCCAGGCGATCGAGGTCCTGAAGGAGCTGCTCGGCATCGGGGACAGCCTGTCCGGACAGTTGCTGATGTACGACGCGCTCCACACCAGCTTCCACAAGGTCCGGGTCCAGCCCGATCCGGAATGCCCGCTGTGCGGACGGCATCCGACCATCACGGACCTGTCCGCGCATCCGTCCGGGCATGACGGAGCCCTGCCATGAGCGGGGCTTCGACGCTGTCGCTGGTGGTGTTCTCCGGCGGGTTCGACCGGGTCCACTACGCGCTGGTGATGGCGAGCGCCGCGGCGGCGACCAACCGCAAGGCCACCCTGTTCTTCACCGGCCGGGCGGTCCTGGCGTTGAAGGCCGGGGATGGCTGGCGCGGGCTGGACCCTGCCGACGACGGCTCGTCGCCGGAGGAGCGCAACGCCCATTTCGGCCGCAGCGGCCTCGCCGAGTTCGAGGAACTGCTGGAGGCCTGCGTCGCCCTGGGCGTGACCGTGATGGTCTGCGAGATGGCGCTGAAGGCGATCGGCCTGGACGCGTCCGCCCTGCGCGACGACGTGCCGGTGGTGACCGGCGGCGTCGTCACGCTGCTGAACGGGGCTCCCGGCGACGGCAACATGCTGTTCGTCTGAATCCGCCGGCCGATTACCGGCGGCGCCACTCTTCCCGGGTTATTTCCCAGATCCCGGCGGGGAAGCGGCCCGAGACGAAGCCCCTTTCGTGGATGCCGACCAGCCGCATGCCGTCGCGTTCCGACAGCCGGCAGGACCGCAGGTTCACCTCGGCCTTCTGGACCCGGAGGACGGGGCGGCCGAGGGTTTCGAACCAGAAATGCATGACGGCGGCGCTGGCTTCGGTCATCAGGCCCCGCCCCTGCCAGGCGGGATCGAGCCACAGGCCGCGATTATCGTCGAGCTTGTCCATCAGGCTGACGATGCCGATCAGCCGGTCGGGCTCCGCGCGGGGGCGGATCGACCAGTGCCATTCGGCGCCCCGCGCCATGGCGGGAAGTGCTGCGTCCCGGATATGGGAGAGGGCGCCGTCGGCCGGATAGGGCCATGGCACATGGTCGGCGAGGAACCGCACGATCTCCCACCGGGGGAACACGTCCTGGACCGCGCCGGCGTCGGAAAGCTCCAGCGGCCGGAGGACCAGCCGGGGCGTCTCCAGGACCGGGATCAGGCGGCGCCGCCCTTGACGTCGAGCGCGTAGCCCGCCGAGCGGACGGTGCGGATCAGGTCGTTGTCGTTTTCCTCGTTCAGCGCCTTGCGCAGCCGGCGGATATGCACGTCGACGGTGCGCGGCTCCACATAGACGTCGTGGCCCCAGACCAGGTCGAGCAATTGCTCGCGCGAGAAGACCCGGCCGGGATGCTGCATGAAGTGGCGCAGCAGGCGGAACTCGGTCGGCCCCAGATGGATGTCGCGGCCCTGGCGGCGCACCCGGTGGGCCGCCAGATCCATCACCACGTCGTTGAACCGCAGCATCTCCTCCGCCAAGCCGGGGCTGGCGCGGCGGAGCACGGCGCGCATCCGGGCGACCAGCTCGGTGGGGGAGAAGGGCTTGGCGATATAGTCGTCGGCCCCGGAGTTGAGGCCGCGGACCTTGTCCGCCTCCTCGCCGCGGGCCGTCAGCATGATGATCGGGATGTCGCGGGTCTTGGGGTTGCGCCGCATCTGGCGGCACACCTCGAGCCCCGACATCAGCGGCAGCATCCAGTCCAGCAGGACGATGTTGGGCGTCTGCTCGGCGGCGAGCAGCAGCGCCTCCTCGCCATCTCCCGCGGAAAGGGTGCGGAAGCCCTCCTTGTCGAGATTGTACTTGAGGAGCGTAACGAGGTCCGCCTCGTCCTCGACGATGAGGACGAGGGGTTTCAGCGCCGAATTCATGGGATGCCTTGTTCCAAACTAGTCCTGCGTTTCCGGCTCGGGGGTGACGACAGCATAGCTGCTTTCGTCACCCTTGGGGCGTTCCGTCGTCAGCGGGTGCCCGATCACCAGGAAATGGATCGTCTCGGCGATGTTGGTCGCGTGGTCGCCGATCCGTTCCAGGTTCTTGGCAATGAACAGAAGGTGCGTGCAGGGCGTGATGTTGCGCGGGTCTTCCATCATGTAGGTCAGGACCTCGCGGAACAGGCTGGTATAGAGGTCGTCCAGCTCCTCGTCGCGGCGGCGCGCCGCCACCGCCTTCTCCACGTCGCGCTCGATGAAGGCGTCGAGCACATCCTTCATGATCTCCTGGACCAGCCGGCCCATGCGGGGGATCGCGGCGGCCGGACGGACCGCCGGCACCTGGGCCAGGGCGATCGACCGCTTGGCGATGTTGGCGGCGTAGTCGCCGATCCGCTCCAGGTCGGCCGCGATCTTCAGCGCCGACACGATCTCGCGCAGGTCGGACGCCATGGGCTGGCGCAGGGCCAGCAGGCGGAGCGTCTCCGCGTCGACGTCCCGCTCGTAGCCGTCGACCCGGAGGTCGGACTGCATCACCTGGGCCGCGATGGTCGTGTCGCGGCGGACGACGGCCTGAACGGCCGCCTCCACCTGGGCCTCGGCGACGCCGCCCATCTGCGTGATCAGATTCGCCAGCCGCTGCAGTTCCTGCGCGAACGACTTGACGATGTGCTCGTTGCTCATGCGCCGCTTCCCTGAATTGCCCGATTATCCCGAATGACGTCCCGCCGATCAAGCCGGCGGGGCCGGCTCAGCCGTAGCGGCCGGTGATGTAGCCCTGGGTCCGCTCGTCGCGGGGATTGGTGAAGATCTCCTCGGTGTCGCCCACCTCCACCATGTCGCCCAGGTGGAAGAAGGCGGTGCGCTGGGACACGCGGGCCGCCTGCTGCATGTTGTGGGTGACGATCACGATGGTGTAGTTCTCCCGCAGCTCGTCGATCAGCTCCTCCACATGGGCGGTCGCGATCGGGTCGAGGGCCGAGCATGGCTCGTCCATCAGGATCACCTCGGGGCTGACCGCGATGGCGCGGGCGATGCAGAGGCGCTGCTGCTGGCCGCCGGACAGGCCGGTGCCCGGCTCCTTCAGGCGGTCCTTCACCTCGTTCCACAATCCTGCGCGCTGCAGGCTCTTGGCGACGATCTCGTCCATCTCCTCCCGCCGGCTGGCAAGGCCGTGGATGCGCGGACCATAGACGATGTTGTCGTAGATCGACTTGGGGAACGGGTTCGGCTTCTGGAACACCATGCCGACCCGGGCGCGGAGCTGGACCGGATCGATCGCCTTGTCGTAGATGTCCTGGCCGTCCAGCGTGATCAGGCCCTCGATGCGGGCGATGCCGATCGTGTCGTTCATGCGGTTGAGGCAGCGCAGGAACGTGGACTTGCCGCAGCCCGACGGGCCGATCAGCGCGGTGACCTGCCGTTCCGGGATCGCCAGGTCGATGCCCTTCAGCGCCTGCTTGGCGCCGTAGTACACCTTGACCTGCTTGGCATCCATCTTGTTCGCGACGCCTGCCAGCATGCCGGCGGCGGAGCGCGCCTCGACGCCGGGGATCGCGCTGGTTCCGGTCTGTGTTTGGCCGAGTTGGGTCTGGGCGGTCATTTACCAACGCCTTTCAAATTGCTTGCGCAGGACGACGGCGATCGCGTTCATCGCGATCAGGAAGGCCAGGAGGACCATGATCGCGGCCGAGGTGCGCTCGACGAAGCCGCGCTCCGGGCTGTCGGCCCACATGAAGATCTGCACCGGCAGCACCGTCGCGGCGTCGCCGAAACCCGAGGGGGTGTCCACGATGAAGGCGATCATGCCGATCATCAGGAGGGGCGCCGTCTCGCCGAGCGCGTGGGCCATGCCGATGATGACGCCGGTCAGGATGCCGGGCATCGCGAGCGGCAGCACGTGGTGGGTCACCACCTGGAGCGGCGAGGCGCCGACGCCCAGCGCCGCCTCCCGGATCGACGGCGGGACCGCCTTCAGCGCCGCGCGGCCGGCGATGATGATGGTCGGCAGCGTCATCAGCGCCAGCACGATGCCGCCGACCACCGGGGCCGACCGGGGCATGTTGAAGACGTTGAGGAACACCGCGAGGCCGAGCAGGCCGAACACGATCGAGGGCACCGCCGCGAGGTTGTTGATGTTGACCTCGATCAGGTCGGTCAGCTTGTTCTTCGGCGCGAACTCCTCCAGGTAGACCGCGGCGGAGATGCCGATCGGGATCGCGAGGCCGAGCGTCACCATCAGCGTCAGCAGCGAGCCGACCAATCCCGCCTTCAGGCCCGCCAGTTCCGGGTCGCGGCTGTCGCCGTTGAGGAAGAGCCGCCAGTTGAAGCCGTTCACGATGTTGCCGTTGGCGACCAGCTTGTCGATCCAGGCGATCTGCTGGTCGGTGACCTTGCGGTCGGTCTCCGGCACGCGACGGTCGATGTTGCCCTTGAGGAGCTGGTCGTAGTCGCTCGCCAGGGCCAGGTTCACGGTCCTGCGGGTCCCGATCAGGGACGGGTCGTCCATGACCATCTGCCGCAGCTCGAACGCGGCGCCGTTGCTGATCATGGCGGTCAGCCGGCGCCGGTCGGTCCTGGACTCCACCTCGGGGAAGACCGCCAGCAGCGCGTTGCGCGCCAGGGCCGCGTAGTTGGCGTTGGACAGGGTGTTCGGGTCGCGGGTGCCCTGCGGATCGATCTCGGCCGGGTCGAAATGGATCTCCAGCGCCAGGTCGTGCTGGGCGAAGGCGGTGTAGCCCTGGGCCACGATGCTGGCGAGCAGGACCGCCAGCATGGCCAGCGCCACGCCGATCGCGGCCATGCCGTACATCTTGAAGCGCCGCTCGGCGGCGTAGCGCTTCTTCAGGCGGGCGGCGAAGTCGTCGGTCTGATACGGCGCGGCCGCCCGGGGTGAGCTGATGATGTCAGTCATATTTTTCCCGATACTTCTGCACCACCCGGAGGGCGATGATGTTCAGGCCGAGGGTGACGGTGAACAGCACGAGGCCGAGGCCGAAGGCCGAAAGGGTCTTGGCGCTGTCGAACTCCTGGTCGCCGACCAGCAGGGTGGCGATCTGGACGGTGACGGTGCTGACCGCGTCCAGCGGGTTGGCCGACAGGTTGGCGGCGAGGCCGGCGGCCATCACGACGATCATGGTCTCGCCGATCGCGCGGCTGACCGCCAGCAGGACGCCGCCGACGATGCCGGGCAGCGCCGCCGGAAGCACCACCTGCCGGATCGTCTCCGACTTGGTGGCGCCGAGGCCGTAGGAGCCGTCGCGGAGCGACTGGGGCACCGCGTTGATGATGTCGTCCGACAGCGAGCTGACGAAGGGGATGATCATGACGCCCATCACGACGCCGGCGGCGAGCGCCGACTCCGAGCTGACGCCGAGCCCGAGGCTCTGGCCCACGTCGCGCACGAAGGGCGCCATGGTCAGGGCGGCGAAGAAACCGTAGACCACCGTCGGGATGCCGGCCAGGATCTCCAGGACGGGCTTGACCGTGCCGCGCACCTTGGCCGGCGCGTATTCCGACATGTAGATGGCGCTCATCAGGCCCAACGGCACCGCGACCACCATGGCGATCGAGGCGATCAGCAGGGTGCCGGTGAACAGCGGCACGGCGCCGAACGACCCGTCGGACGCCACCTGGTCGGCGCGGATCGCGGTCTGCGGGCTCCAATGGAGGCCGAACAGGAACTCGGTCGGGGGCACCTTGGTGAAGAACCGGATCGCCTCGAACAGCAGCGACAGGACGATGCCGACCGTGGTCAGGATCGCCACCAGCGAGCACAGGATCAGGAAGATATTGACGACCTTCTCGACCTGGTTGCGGGCGCGCAGGCCGGGCTCGATCCGCTGCCGGGCATAGTAGAGGCCGGCGCAGGCGATGGCGAGCATGACGACCGCGAGGGCGCCGTTGCCGATCCCCCGGAGGCTCTTGTAGTGCTCCGCCGCCGCCAGCAGGGCCGGGTCGGGCACGCGGCTGGTGATGTTGCCGTAGGCCAGGTTGTGGATGTCGACCATGATCAGGTTGATTTCCTGGGGCGACAATCCCGCCAAGGCGGCCGGCAGGCTGGAGCGGACCATGCCGTCCACGATCGACCCTTCGAGGCCGGTCCAGAGGGCGAACAGCATGAGGGCGGGAAGGCCGACCCACATGGCGACGTAGAGGCCGTAGTAGGACGGCACGGAGTGCAGCGTGGAGAGCCTGCCGCCGGCCGTGACCACCGCCCGGGACTTGCCGAGCTGGAATCCCACAAACGCCAGCACGGCGAGAACCGCTAGGAAGAGTGATACTGACATCGGGACCCGTCGGGATTTGAGGGCGACTGTCTGCCGGAAACTCCCGCCTGCCGGCGCGGGAAGGCGCCGGCAGGCGGGGAGCCGGCGATTACATCGTGACCGGGGTCAGGTTCAGGATGTCGGTCCGGACCTTCTCGCGCTTGGCCTTGGGCAGCGGGATCAGGCCCTTGGCCTCCAGGTAGCCGTCCTCGCCGAACGCCTTCTCGCTGGTGTACTCGGCCAGGAACTCGCGGATGCCGGGGATGACGTCCACGTGCTGGTTCTTGACATACACGTACATGGAACGGGCGACCGGGTACTTGGCGTCCGCGATGTTGTCCAGCTCAGGTGCCACGCCGTTGATCCTGGCGCCCTGCAGCTTGTCCATGTTCTGGTCGAGGAAGCTGTAGCCGAAGATGCCGTACGCGTCCTTGTTGGCGACCAGCTTCTGGACGATCAGGTTGTCGTTCTCGCCGGCTTCCACATAGGCGCCGTCCTCGCGGATCTGGTTGCAGACCGCCTTCTGCTGGTCGGCCGGCAGGGCCTTCACTTCCGGGAACTGGGCGCAGCCGACATCCATCACCAGCTCGACGAAGGCGTCGCGGGTGCCCGAGGTCGGGGGCGGGCCGAGCACCTCGATCTCCTTGTTGGGCAGGGACGGGTCGATCTGGTTCCAGGTCTTGTAGGGGTTCGGGACGACCTGGCCGTTCACGACGACCTGCTTGGCGAGCGCCTGCCAGATCTGCTTGATGGTGTAGTCGGTGTTCGTCGCGGCCTTGGAGTTCGCGAAGACGATGCCGTCGAAGCCCACTTCCAGCTCGCTGACGGTGGTGACGCCGTTGGCGGCGCAGCTCTCCAGTTCGGACTTCTTGATGCGGCGCGACGCGTTGGTCAGGTCCGGATGCTGGACGCCCACGCCGGCGCAGAACTGCTTGATGCCGCCGCCGGTGCCGGTGGACTCGACGACCGGGGTCTTGAACTTGCCGGTCCGACCGAAGGTCTCCGCGACCGCGCTGGTGAAGGGGAACACCGTGGACGAGCCGACGACGCGGATCTGGTCGCGGCCCTGGGCCTGGGCGCCACCCGTCAGCGCGACGGTCGAAGCGAGGGCGGCGAGCGCCGCCACGGCGAGCTTCTTGTTGATCACGATCTAATCCTCCAGCCAATTCGCCAAAATACGGACCAAAAGCCCTGTTTTTCCGCGGCACCTGAGTACCGGCGGCTTCGGCGCGGACCTTAACGGCGATCGGCGATACAATTACTACGGCGGGATGACAGTTTGATGACACCCGCGACCGAGAGGCGACTATGCCGCGGAGCCGCCTGCCCTGCGGGTATCGGCGGCCTTTTCCTCGGCCGCGACAGGGAGGAAAACCGTGAAGGTGCTGCCTTTTCCGACGTCGCTCTCGATCGTCAGGCGACCGCGATGGCGGTTGACGATGTGCTTGACGATCGCGAGGCCGAGGCCGGTGCCGCCGAGCTGCCGGCTGCGCGCGGGGTCCACCCGGTAGAACCGTTCGGTCAGGCGCGGCAGGTGCATGCGGGCGATGCCCTCGCCGCAATCGGACACGGAGGCCGAGACCATGGGCGCCGCGCGCCGGCCCCCGGCGGGGAGCGGCACCACGGCGCTCGCCGGGCCGCCCCCGCCGGGCTCGACCAGCGCCAGGGCGATCCGCACCTCGGTGCCGTCGCGGGTGTACTTGACCGCGTTGTCGATCAGGTTCTGCAGGACCTGGGCGAGCTGGTCCTCGTCGCCGGTGACCGGGGGCAGCCGGTCCGGCAGGTCCAGGTGCAGGCGGATCCGGCGCGCGGCGGCCTTCAGCTCCAGCGCGGCGACGGCGCCGCGGGCGATGCGCCCCAGGTCGGCCCGGCCGGTGGGCGCCGTATGCTCGTCCAGCTCGATCCTGGACAGGGAGAGCAGGTCGTTGACCAGCCGCGACATGCGGCCGGACTGGTCGTGCATGATGCCCAGGAAGCGGTCGCGCGCCTCGGCGTCGTCGCGCGCCGGGCCGCGCAGGGTCTCGATGAAGCCCAGAAGGGTGGCGAGCGGCGTGCGCAGCTCGTGGCTGGCGTTGGCGACGAAGTCGGCGCGCATCTGCTCGGACCGCTTGATCGCGGTGATGTCGTGCAGGGTCAGGATGATGATGGTGGACCCGTCGCGGCGGAACGGCTTGACCCGCGCCTCGAAGACCCGCTCCACCGGGACCGGCAGGCTGAACTCGACCATGCGCGAGGCGCCGCCGGCCAGCACGGCGTCGACCGCGCCCAGCAGGTGCGGGTTGCGGAGCGTCGCCGCGAGGTCGCGGTCGGCCATGCGGTCGCCGAACAGCCCCCGCGCCGCCATGTTGGCCAGCGTCACCCGACGGTCCGACGCGATCAGGATCAGCGGGTCATGGAGCGCTTCCAGGATCTGCTCGGTGGCTTCCAGCCCGGCGCGCAGCCGTTCGCCGCGCTCCAGCCACTCGCCGTGGGTCCTGGAGGCCGACGCCGCAAGCAGGCGGGCCGTCGGCGAGAGGGCTTCGGGCATGGGGACGACGCCCCCGGCGTCGCCGAGGGACTGGAGATACGTGGCGACGTCGGCGGCATCGCGCCGGTAGACGCGCGTCGCCAGCGCCGCCGCCGCGACCGCGGACAGGAACCCCACCCCGGCGGCGCCCCAGGTGACCGCGCCCACGGCGGCGAGCCCCAGCAGGACGACCCCGAGCGCCAGCACCAGAGGCCCGCCGAGAAGAAGCGGTATCGTCGTCGGAACTACCGGTGAGGGCATGATGGCTCGGAGCGGTCGGGTCGCAAGTAATGAACGGTCGTTACTAGACCACACATTACATCCTTTCACGCCCGGGCGAACCTGCGTCACAAAACATTAATTTCCGCGGAAGATAAGGACCCCTTCCGCAGGGGAGGGGTCCAACATCCCGGAGGCCGGTCACCACTGCAGCGAGTCGTGCGCCGCCAGGGCCGCCGCGTTGACGATGTCCGACACGGACGCGCCCATCTGGACGACCTGGGCCGGCTTGTCCAGGCCGATCAGCAGGGGGCCGATCAGCTGGCCGCCGCCCATCTTCTGCAGCAGCTTGGCGCCGATGTTGGCCGCGTGAAGCGCCGGCATGACCAGCACGTTGGCCGGACCCGACAGGCGGCAGAACGGATAGAGCCGCTTCATCAGGTCGTGGTCGAGCGCCACGTCGGCCGACATCTCGCCGTCATACTCGAAGTCGATCCGCCGCTGGTCGAGCATCGCCACCGCGTCCCGCACATGCTCGGCACGCCCGCGCATGTACTGGCCGAAATTGGAGAAGGACAGGAAGGCGACTCGGGGCTCGTGGCCCATCTGGCGCGCCTTGGCGGCCGTCTGGATCGCGATCTCCGCCAGCTCCTCGGTAGTCGGCAGCTCGTTCACCGTGGTGTCGGCGATGAAGACGGTGCGCTTCCGGGTCACCACCACCGAAACGCCGAACACCCGCTGGCCGGCGCGGGGGTCGATCACCAGGGTGATATCCTTGTAGCAGGTGGCGAAGCTTCGGGTCAGGCCGGTCACCATGGCGTCGGCGTCGCCCTGGGCCACCATCAGCGCCGCGAAGACGTTGCGGTCCTGGTTGACCATCCGCTGGCAGTCGCGGAGCAGCGTGCCCCGGCGCTGGAGCCGGCGGTAGAGATAGTCGGAGTAGCGCCGGTTGGCATCGGACAGGCGGGCGTTGTGGATCTCCAGCCCGGTCTGCTCCGGCGACAGGCCCAGCGTCACGAGCTGGTCGCGGATGACCTCCTCGCGGCCGATCAGGATCGGCGTGCCGTAGCCGGCGGCACGGTAGGCCAGGGCGGCGCGGATCGCCCGCTCCTCCTCGCCCTCGGCGAAGACGACGCGCCGGGGGTTCGCCTTGACCTTCTCGAAGATCAGCTGGAGGCTGTCGGCGGTCGGGTCGAGCCGGGTGCGCAGCCCGTTGCGGTAGCCGGTCATGTCGATGATCGGCTTGCGCGCGACGCCGCTCTCCATGGCGGCCTGGGCCACCGCCGGCGGGATCGTCACGATCAGGCGCGGGTCGAACGGCACCGGGATGATGTATTCCGGGCCGTAGCGCAGCCGGCGGCCGGAATAGGCCGCGTCCACCTCGTCCGGCACGTCCTCGCGCGCGAGCGCCGCGATGGCGCGGGCGGCGGCGATCTTCATCGCGTCGTTGATGGTGGAGGCGCGCACGTCGAGGGCGCCGCGGAAGATGTAGGGGAAGCCCAGGACGTTGTTGATCTGGTTGGGGTAGTCGGACCGGCCGGTCGCGATGATCGCGTCGGATCGGACGGCGCGCACCTCCTCCGGGGTGATCTCCGGGTCGGGGTTGGCCAGCGCGAAGATCAGCGGCTTGGCGGCCATGGACCTGACCATGTCCTGGGTGACGGCGCCCTTGGCCGACAGCCCCAGGAACACGTCGGCGCCTTCCAGCGCCTCGGCCAGGGTCCGCGCCTCGGTCTTGACCGCATGCGCCGACTTCCACTGGTTCATGCTGTTGGTGCGGCCCTGGTAGATCACGCCCTTGGTGTCGCACAGGATCGCGCTGTCATGGGGCAGGCCCATGGACTTGAACAGCTCGACGCAGGCGATCGCGGCGGCGCCGGCGCCGTTGATCACCATCTTGATGTCTTCGATCCGGCGGCCGGTCAGGTGCAGCGCGTTGATCAGGCCGGCGGCGGCGATGATCGCGGTGCCGTGCTGGTCGTCGTGGAAGACCGGGATGTCCAGCAGCTCGCGCAGGCGCTGCTCGATGATGAAGCAGTCCGGCGCCTTGATGTCCTCCAGGTTGATGCCGCCGAACGACGGCCCCAGGAAGCGCACGCAGTTGACGAACTCGTCCACGTCGGAGGTGTCCACCTCCAGGTCGATGCCGTCGACGTCGGCGAACCGCTTGAACAGGACGGCCTTGCCCTCCATCACCGGCTTGGACGCCAGGGCGCCCAGGTCGCCCAGGCCCAACACCGCGGTGCCGTTGGAGATCACCGCGACGATGTTGCCCTTGGCCGTGTAGTCGTAGGCGGTCGAGGGATCTTCCTGGATGCGCAGGCACGGCACGGCGACGCCGGGGGAATATGCGAGCGACAGGTCGCGCTGGGTGGTCAGCGGCTTGGTCGGGGCGATCTCGAGCTTGCCGGGGCGGCCGCTGGAATGAAGCAGGAGGGCTTCTTCCTCGGTCACGCGCTTGTCTTGTTCGGACATACGTTTCCTCTTGGACGGCCCGCGGCGGGCGCAGGGGTGAAGCCGCGGACGATCATGGTGGCGGCCGGATTTCCCCCGAGCCCCGATGGCGCGTACCCATAACGAAAGTCAGGGGGAAGTAGGCCTGTTATCTTGTGGTGAACGGTATCATAGTGAAATTGCTCCGCAAGCCGGTTGTAATCGCGAGACTGGCTTGCCCCGGGGCGATGATTAACCCTTAGTTGGTTAAGGTTCGTCGGAACCGGCCGGGACAAGGAAGAGAATGGTCCGGAAAACGCTCCCCCCGACCGCGGCGGCCCTGCTGATCCTCGGCGCCTGCTCGGGCAGCGACAATGCGACGCGGTGGGAGCCGACCCGGAGTGCCCAGTCCGTCGCCGAGAGCGAATGCGCCGAGCAGGTCGACGTCAAGATGCAACTGCGGGGCTATCCGCGCCGCCCGAGCCCGGAAACCCCGCAATTCTCCTACCGCCGGGAGATCTTCGCCAAATGCATGCGCGACAAGGGCTATCGGGAAGAGTGAGGGCGGGAAGAGTGAGGGCGGGAAGAGTGAGGGCGGAAGGAACAGGGCGTGAGGAATGATCCATCCTCATTCCGCCGGCTCCGCCTGCGCCGCCGCGGCCAGGTCGTCCTCCTCCACGTGCCGGGGACGCATCAGGGCGTAGAGGCCCAGGATGCCGGCCAGGATGCCGCCCGCGATCATCGGGGCCTGCCAGTCGCCGGTGGCGAAGCGGTTGACCAGCAGGGCCGCGCAGACCACGGCTCCCAGGGCCGGCACGAAGATCGGCACCTCGAAGCCGCCCGGGGGCTCGCCGGGGCGCAGCTTCAGGATCACCAGGGCGCCGTTGACGATCGCGAACACCAGCAGCAGCAGGAGCACGGTCGCCGAGGCGAGCTGGGTGATGTCGCCCAGCAGGGCCAGGCCGGTGATCATCGCCAGCAGGACCAGCACCGCCACGTGGGGCGTCCGGCGCGTCCGGTGGACCCGGCGCAGGACGTCCGGCAGCAACCCCTGCCGGGCCATGCCGTAGGCGAGCCTGGAGGCGGTGACGTAGTTGAGCAGCGCCGTGTTGGTGACAGCGAACACGGTGATGCCGAGGAAGGCCACCGGCGGAAACCAGGGCGCCGCCCGCCTCACCACCTCGGTCAGCGGCCCGGCGGCGCCGGACAGTTCCTGCCAAGGCACGACCGAGACGGCGGTAATCGAGACCGCGATATAGATCAGCGTCGCCGCGACCATGGCCAGCATGATGCCCCAGGGCAGCACCTTGCGGGGGTTCTTGACCTCCTCCGCGACGTTGATGGAGTCCTCGAACCCGATGAAGGAGAAGAAGGTCAGGACCGCCCCCTGCATCACCAGCAGCGCCGTGATGCCGCCGACGCCGCCCGATGCCCCGCCGGCCGCCCCACCAATCGTGTCGGGCGGCGGCGGCGTTTCCAGGAGGTCGACCGAGCCCCAGTAGCTGAACCCCACCGCGATGACCAGGATCAGGCCGAACGCCTCGACCGTGGTGCACAGGACGTTGAGCCACATGCATTCGCGGATGCCGCGGAACACGATGCCGGCCAGCAGCAGCAGGAAGCCCAGGGCCAACATGGTCAAGGGCACCCCCTCCAGCATGCCGAGCTGCTGCAGGTTCTCCGCGACGACGCGCGACTGGGTCGCGACCGAGGTCAGGCCGGAGCACATCACCGCAAGCCCGACCACGTAGGTCAGCATCGCCTGGCGGTAGGCCCGCTGGGTGACGTAGGCGGCTCCGGCGGCCTTCGGGTAGCGGCTGGCGATCGAGGCGTAGGACAGGCCGGTCAGCAGCGCCGCGACCATGCTGACCAGGAAGGCCAGCCAGATCGCGTTGCCCATCTGGCCGGCCGCCTTGCCGATCAGGCCGTAGATGCCGGCGCCCAGCATGCTGCCCAGCGCGTAGAAAGCCATCTGGGTCATGCCGATGGAGCGCTGGAGCGGCGGCCCGTCCGCTCCCCCCGTGTCGCCGGCCCTATCGGACGGTGTATCCGCTTCGCGCATGACCTTGACCTCGCCGTGGCTGGATCGGGTGACGCCGCCGGGGAGCCGAGGCTGTCACGGATCCTTCAACAACGAAGAAGAAGAATCGGCGCGAGAGGGGAAGGAACGCGGAAGCGGTGAAGTACCCTCCGATAAAAAGCGGCAGCCGGGGCGATCGGCCGATGCCGGTCAACTGTCGCCGGCGCCGGATTCTGCCGCCTTTTCACGCTCCGCCACATGGACGTTGCGTCCGCCCGCCCCCGTCAGGGCGTCGCGCGCCCGCCGCTCCTTCTCCGGGTCGTCGTCGACGCAGACCCACAGGATCACGCCGCCGGCCTCCAGCGCGCGGGCGAAATCGTCGGTCTCCGGGTGGGCGGTCACCTCGTCCAGGTACTCCTTGACCGCGGCGCCGCCGACCCCGGCCGCCACCAGCGCCGCGATGGGTCCGGCGATCGGGCCGCCGACGATCGCGATCAGGCCGGCGGTGGTCAGCGGGAAGGCGTAGTTGAGATCGCCCAGGAGCGCGGTCAGCGCCTCGTCCCGCGGTATGGCCGGCCGGCCCGCGACGTCGATCGACTCGTGGCTGGACAGAACGCTGAGGTCGGTGCGGTCGAAGCCGGCCCGCATCAGGGCCACCACGGCCCGGTCGAAATCGGGGCGGTTCTCGAACAGGGCCACCATCTCGCGCACCCTTCCGGATTTGGCTTTGGTCCTGGCCATGATGGTGCATTCCCCCGTGTACGTGCCTGTTTCATAGTCGCTCGGGACAGTCTAGCCCCGGCGCAGCCGCGTGCCTAGGCCATGGTGCGTCCGGCGTGCTAGGGTGGCGCCGCCATGAGATCCCCCGAGAAGAAACTTCCCGAGAACACCTTCCCCGACACCGATCCGGTTGCCGTGCCCGACACAACGCTTGCCTCCCCCGCCGCCCCGCCCGCCTCGACTCCGATGATGGCGCAGTACCTGGAGATCAAGCAGGCCCATCCGGGCTGCCTGCTGTTCTACAGGATGGGCGACTTCTACGAGCTGTTCTTCGACGACGCGGTCGCCGCGGCGGCGACGCTCGACATCACCCTGACCCGGCGCGGCCAGCATAACGGCGAGGACATCCCGATGTGCGGGGTGCCGGTCCACAGCCACGAGAACTACCTGCTGCGCCTGATCCGCCACGGCCATCGGGTCGCGATCTGCGAGCAGATGGAGGACCCGGCGGAGGCCAAGAAGCGCGGCGGCAAGTCGGTGGTCAAGCGGGCGGTGGTGCGGGTCGTCACCCCCGGCACGCTGACCGAGGACAGCCTGCTGGACGCCCGCGCCAACAATTTCCTGGGCGCGCTGGCCGAGACGGCGGGCGGCACCGGGCTCGCCTGGCTGGACCTGTCCACCGGCGAGCTGACGCTCCAGCCGGTGAGCCGGGACGGTCTGGCCGCCGCCCTGCAGCGACTCGATCCGCAGGAGCTGGTGCTGCCCGAGCGGCTGGTCCAGCAGCCCGACCTGTTCGAGCTGTTCGGCGAGTGGAAGAGCCGGCTGACGGTCCAGCCGAACAGCCGGTTCGACAGCGAGAACGGCCGGCGGCGGCTGCTCGACCTGTTCGGCGTCGGCACGCTGGACGCCTTCGGCAGCTTCAGCCGGGCGGAGGTCGCGGCGGCCGGCGCCCTGGTGGACTATGTCGAGCTGACCCAGAAGGGCCGGGTGCCGCGGCTGAACCCGCCGCGCCAGCTGGCCCAGGGCGCCGTCATGGAAATCGACCAGGCGACCCGCCGGAACCTGGAGCTGACCCGGACCCTGATCGGCGAGCGCCGGGGCAGCCTGCTGGCCGCGATCGACCGCACCGTGACCGGGCCCGGCGCCCGCCTGCTGGCGGCGTGGCTGTCGGCCCCCTCGACCGACAGGGCCGAGATCTCCGGCCGGCTCGACATGGTGGAGTTCTTCCTGGCGGAGGATCGGGTCCGGGCGGAGGCGCGCGCGCTGCTGCGCCAATGCCCCGACATGGAGCGGGCGCTGTCGCGGCTGGCCCTGGGCCGGGGCGGCCCGCGCGACCTCGCCTGCGTCCGCGACGGCCTTGTGCGCGCCGTGGAGATGCGCCGCGCGCTGGCCGGTGCCGGCATGACGCCGGGACCCGCCGGGATCGAAACGGCGGCGGCGGGCCTGGGCGAGCATTCCACCCTGATCGACCGGCTGGAGCGCGCGCTGGCGCCCGACCTGCCGCTGCTGGCCCGCGACGGCGGGTTCATCGCGCGCGGCTTCGCGCTCCACCTGGACGACCTGGTGACCCTGCGGGACGAGAGCCGCCGGCTGATCGCCGCGATGCAGGCGCGCTATGCCGACCTGTCCGGCGTGTCCGGGCTGAAGATACGGCACAACAACGTGCTGGGCTATTACATCGAGGTGACGCCGACCCACGCCGACAAGCTGATGGCCGGCAAGGCGGCGGAGACCTTCATCCACCGACAGACGCTGGCGAGCGCCGTCCGCTTCACCACGGTCGAGCTGGGCGAGCTGGAGCGGAAGATCTCGGAGGCCGCGGACAAGGCGGTGGCGGTCGAGCTGGCGCTGTTCGACGAGCTGGTCGGCGACGTCACCGCCCGGGCCGGCCGGATCGGCGAGGCCGCCCGCGCGCTGGCCCTGCTGGACGTGACGACGGCGCTGGCCGAGCTGGCGGAGGAGCGGCGCTATTGCCGGCCGGTCGTGGACGACAGCCTGGAGTTTGAGATCAGGGGCGGCCGCCACCCGGTGGTCGAGGCGGCGCTGACCGCGTCGGACGGCTCGCAGTTCGTCGCCAACGACTGCGACCTGGGGCCTGACGACCGGCTGTGGCTGCTGACCGGCCCCAACATGGCGGGCAAATCCACCTTCCTGCGCCAGAACGCGCTGATCGCCGTGATGGCCCAGATCGGCAGCTTCGTTCCGGCCGAGCGGTGCCGGATCGGCATGGTGGACCGGCTGTTCAGCCGCGTGGGAGCGGCCGACGACCTGGCGCGCGGGCGCTCCACCTTCATGGTCGAGATGGTCGAGACGGCGGCGATCCTGAACCAGGCGGGGCCGCGCGCGCTGGTGATCCTGGACGAGATCGGCCGGGGAACGGCGACCTTCGACGGGCTGTCGATCGCCTGGGCCTGCGTCGAGCACCTGCACGAGGCGACCCGCTGCCGGGCGCTGTTCGCGACCCACTATCACGAGCTGACGACCCTGGCCGCCAAGCTGCCCCGACTGTCCTGCCACACCATGCGGATCAAGGAGTGGCAGGGGGAGGTGGTCTTCCTGCACGAGGTCGCGGCGGGCTCGGCCGACCGCAGCTACGGCATCCACGTGGCCAAGCTGGCCGGGCTGCCGGAGGCGGTGATCGCGCGGGCCGAGCAGGTGCTGGAGATCCTGGAGAAGGGCGAGCACGGAGTCAGCGTCGCCCGGCTGGCCGACGACCTGCCGCTGTTCAGCGTCGCCCTGCGGCGGAAGGAGCCTGAACCGGCGGCACCGGCCGGGCCGTCGCCGATCGAGCAGGCGCTGAAGGCGATCAACCCGGACGAGCTGACGCCCAAGGCGGCGCTGGACGAGCTTTACCGGCTGCGGTCGATGCTGGGCGGGTGAGGTGGAGAAGGATTCGGATCAGATACCCGCCTAGGTCTCGTGGCAAATACAAGCAATCGGTAATAACCCCGTAGTAATCCGTAGGTCGGGTAGAGCGAAGCGGCACCCGACATCAACGCGCCTGCTTTGTCGGGTGCCGCTTCGCTCTACCCGACCTACGGTTATGACTTCAATCTGTAGCGGCTATACCGAGAAACAACACCGGTCGGCGATGATCTCTATGACGTGTATCTCGACGAGTTGAGAGAGGAAGGGTTGATCCCATGAGTGGACGCAAGAGCTTCGCAGGCCTGCGATCCAAAATGAGCCCTAGAAGCAAGGCTCGGATCGAGGATAGAAAGAACCTCCTGCGCAACGAGATGGCGCTGCACGAGCTGCGTGAATCGCGGTGCCTGACCCAGGCCGCGCTTGGCGAGACATCGAAGGTCGATCAGTCCGCCGTCGCCCAATTTCCCGAGGGGGACGTCGTGATCAGGAACTTCGCGGAGGTGGAGGGCCGCTCGGCAGATTGAACTTCCGCCTTCGCGGCGATCTCCCCGGCCGCTATCCGGATGGTGTCTGGGGAAAGCTTCAGCTGCCCAGGGTGTAGCCGCCCTCGGGGGACCATTTGCCCGACTCGCGGCAGGCCTTGCCGACCTGCTGGGCGCGGACGACGCCCTTGCTGGCGACCAGATGGAATTCCTGGCAGAGCTTGCCGTCTCGGGTATAGCCCTGGCGGATCACCGTGACGGCGCCGTTCTTGCCGGTCGCCGGGTTGGACCACTGGACCGGCTTGCCGACGCCACCGCGCGACGCCGTCTGAAGGGTCTGGTCGATGATCGTGCGGTCGCTGTCCTCCAGCGTGACCAGGGGGGCGGCTTCCGGCGTCACCGTGGCGGCGCCCGGGCCGGCGGGCTTGTCGGCGGCGCATCCCGCCAGGGCGAGGACGGCGGCGGCCAGGAGGAACTTCTTCATTGCGGCACCTTGGTTCATGCGGGCTCGGTCGCGGTCAGGCCGGCTCATACCGCCACTTCATAATGGTCGGGATCGGCCTCGACAAGCCTGACGCCGGACGGCGCCGGCCGTTCCATGTCGCGCTCCAGGATGGCGCGGACGGCGGCGGCGTCCAGGGTTTCGTCCCGCAGCAGGCCGTCGGCCAGTTCGTGCAGGCGGGGAAGGTCGGCGGCGATCAGGTCGTATGCGCGGCGGTATGCCGCGTCGATGATGCCGCGCACCTCCTCGGCGACCTGGGGAGACAGGGCGCCCGGCTCGCCGGCGGGGGAGCGCGCCGCGGTCGCGGCGGCCGGTGCGGCGCCGCGGCCGTAGGCGACCATGCCGAATCGGTCGGACATGCCCCAGGTGGTGACCATCTTGGTCGCGATGTCGGTCGCCATCTGGATGTCTCCGGCGGCGCCCGTCGTCACGAAATCCCTGCCGAACACGATCTCCTCGGCCGCCCTGCCGCCCATGGTCACGTCCAGCTCCGCCTCCAGCCGCGCCCGGGACAGGCAGAAGCGGTCCTCCAGCGGCAGCCGGACCATCATGCCCAGCGACCGGCCGCGCGGCACGATGGTGACCTTGTGGACCGGGTCGGAGTGCCTGGAGCGCCAGGCGACCAGCGCGTGCCCGGCCTCGTGGAAGGCGGTCAGGCGGCGCTCGTCCTCGGACATGACGGTGGCCTTCTCGCCGCCCATGACGATCTTGTCGCGGGCCTGCTCGAAATCGGCCATGGAGACCAGGGCGCGGCCCGCGCGGGCCGCCCGGAGCGCCGCCTCGTTGACGACATTGGCGAGGTCGGCGCCCGACATGCCGGGCGTGCCGCGGGCGACCAGCGTCAGGTCCACGTCGGCGTCCAGCGCCACGCGGGAGGCGTGGACCGCCAGGATGGCGGCGCGCCCCTTGATGTCGGGATTGCCGACGAAGACATGGCGGTCGAACCGGCCGGGCCGCACGATCGCCGGGTCGAGCACGTCCACCCGGTTGGTCGCCGCGATCACGATCAGGCCGCTGGCGCGGGCGAAGCCGTCCATCTCGGCCAGGAGCTGGTTCAGCGTGTTCTCGGTCTCGATCTGGCCGCCGGTCGGAGAGGTGGCGCCGCGCGCCCGGGCCAGGGCGTCGATCTCGTCGATGAACAGGATGCAGGGAGCGCGCTTGCGGGCGTCGCGGAACAGCCGGCGGATGCGGGCGGCCCCGACGCCGACATACATCTCCACGAAGTCGGACCCGGTGACGGCGAAGAACGGCACCCCGGCCTCGCCCGCGACGGCGCGCGCCAGCAGGGTCTTTCCGGTACCGGGAGGACCGACCAGGAGCACGCCCTTGGGGATGCCGGCGCCGATGCCCTTGAAACGATCCGGGTCCTTCAGGAAATCCACCAGTTCGGTCAGCTCGGCGCGCGCCTCGTCCACGCCGGCGACGTCGGAGAACCGGATGTTGGAGGTGGCGGTGCCCGCCTTCTTGACCGGCGAGCGCATCATGCCGACCATGAACACCAGGGCGAAGCCCAGGAAGCCCACCATGTTCAGCTTGAGCAGCACGTCGAGCCACCGGTTGGTGGTCAGCAGGGCGCCGCCCTCGGTCGGCTCGACGGTCATCGGGATGCCGGGGGCCGCGACCGCCTGCCTCAGGGCATCGGTCCACAGGACGGTGGTGACGCCGTGCAGGCCGTCGCGGTCGGTGAATTCGATCCGGTTGCCGGCGACGGCCAGGGAAGCGATTTGTCCGGCGGCGAGACGATCGGCGAACTCGCTCTGCCCGACCTCCTCCCGGTCGATCCGGCTGAGCAGTGCCGCCGCACCGCCGGAGCCGGAGGCGTAGACATAGGCCAGCCCGGCGCCGCCGGTAAGCGCCCCGGTCACCGCCAGGGCCGCCACGATCGAAATCACCCGCGCGTGCCGTTTAAGGAAGGTTTTCATCAGCGACCCGGAGAGTCTGAGCATGATTGAGACGAAGCCGGGGCATTGAGTACAGAAACATAGTTAATAAGATGTATGCGCGGCGGTATGTATGCGCAGCGGCGCGGCAACGGGGCCGCGCCGCTTTCGACATGGATCTTGACGCCCTCCCCCGCTCCGGCTAGAACCCGCGAAACGTGGTGATTTGGCGACCGGCTTGCAGGCCACGTAAAATAAGCTGCTAAAAAGGTTTGGAGTCGCGTCCGCGCCTCGATCCCTTGTCGGTCGGGGCTTTTTTGCGTACCCGCAACGGCGGGCGGAGCGACGACACCATGACCAAGAACGACACTTCCCCCAAGAACGACGTTTCCCCCGGGAACGGCAATCCCGCGGCCACTCCCGCGAAGCTGCGGCCGCGCACCCGCATGGTTCATGCCGGGACCCTGCGGACCGGCTTCGACGAGACCTGCGAAGCGATCTTCATGACGTCGGGCTATGTCTACGGCTCGGCGGAGGAGGCGGAGGCCGCCTTCGCGACCGACGGGCTGCGCTACGTCTATTCGCGCTTCCGCAACCCGACCGTCGCCATGTTCGAGGACCGGCTGGCGGCGTACGAGGGGGCGGAGCGCTGTTTCGCCACCGGCAGCGGCATGGCGGCGGTGTTCGCGGCCCTGATGTGCCAGCTGAAGGCGGGCGACCGCATCGTGGCGCCGCGCGCCCTATTCGGATCCTGCCTGCACATCGTCAAGAACCTGGCGCCCCAGTACGGAATCGAGACGACCCTTGTGGACGGGACGAAGGCGGAGGAATGGCGGGAGGCCCTGGGCCGCCCGGCCAACGTGGTGTTCCTGGAGACCCCGTCCAACCCGATGCTCGACATCGTGGACCTGGAGCTGGTCTGCGGGCTGGCCCATGCCGCCGGCGCCCGCGTGGTGGTCGACAACGTGTTCGCGACCCCCGTGCTCCAGCGCCCGCTGGAGTTCGGCGCCGACATCGTGGTCTATTCCGCGACCAAGCATATCGACGGCCAGGGCCGCTGCCTGGGCGGCGCCATCCTGTGCGACAACAAGTTCGCCGAGCTTCTGGGACCGTTCCTGCGCCACACCGGACCGGCGCTGAGCCCGTTCAACGCCTGGCTGCTGCTGAAGGGCCTGGAGACCATGGACCTGCGGGTCGCCGCCCAGAGCGACGCGGCCCTGCGGGTCGCCGGGTTCCTGGAGGGGCACGGCAAGATCGCCAGGACGCTTTATCCCGGCCTGGAGAGCCATCCCCAGTACGAGCTGGCCCGGCGCCAGATGGGCGGCGGCAGCACGCTGATCGCCTTCGACGTGGCCGGCGGCAAGGCCGAGGCGTTCAGGCTGATGAACGGCCTGCGGATCGTCAAGATCTCCAACAACCTGGGCGACAGCAAGAGCCTGATCACCCACCCCGCGACCAGCACCCACCAGAAGCTGACCGACGAGGACAAGGCCGCCGTCGGCATCAGCCCGGCGAGCATCCGCCTGTCGGTCGGGCTGGAGGACGCGGCCGATCTGATCGAGGACCTGGACCAGGCCCTGGCCCGGGTGTGATTTACACTGTGCGAAAGTGTGAAATTCAGGATTTCACACTTCGGCTTGCGCAGGTGGCGGCCTCCCTCTATATAGCCGGGCTTGTAGTTTCGGCTTTCGTCCAGGGAGTTCCCGTCATGTCGACTCTGTTGTCCAAGGCGCGCCGGTTCGCGGCCGCAGCCGCTGTCCTGATCGCCGGCGGCGTAACGGGGGCCCAGGCCGCCGACGTGCGCGTCGGGTTCATCCCCGTGGCCGGGTCCGGACAGCTGTTCGTCATCGACGGCGAGGGCTGGGCCAAGGACGCCGGGCTCAACCTCAAGCTCACCCAGTTCGAATCAGGCCCGGCGATGATCAGCGCCCTGGCGTCGGGCACGCTCGACGCCTATTACGGCGGCATCGGCCCCATCATGGTGGCGAGCGCCCGCGGCATCGACGTGAAGGTCTACGCCTCCGCCGCGATCGAGGAGATGACGGTGGTCGGGCGCGGCGACTTCGGCACGCAGGCGAACGCCGCGACGGCCGCCGGCTTCAAGGAATTCGCCGAGCGGGAGGGCCGCCCGGTCCGCTTCGCGACCCAGCCGCCCGGCTCCGTCCCCGACACCGTGCTGCGCTATTGGCTGCAGAACGTGGTGAAGGCCGATCCGGCGACCTACCAGATCACCGCCATGGGGATCGAGGCGACCCAGCAGGCGCTGCTGGCCGGCGCCGTCGACGCCGCGACGATCCGCGAGCCGACCCTGACCGTGGTCCAGCAACGCGATCCGAACACCAAGCTGCTGGCGCTGGGCGGCCAGATGCTGCCCAACCAGCCGGGCTCCGTGCTGGCGCTGACCGGCGCCTTCGTCAAGGCCAACCCGGAGGCCGCCAAGTCGCTGGTGGCGCTGAACACCCGCGCCACGACCCTGCTCAAGGAGGAGCCGGACCGGGCCGCCAAGCACCTGCAGAAGGGCCTGGGCAAGGGCATCACCGACCTTGCGACCTTCGAGAAGGCCGTGGTGTCGCCGGCCAGCAAGTTCGTCGCCGATCCCATGACCATCAAGGACGCCACCGGGGTAATGCAGGACTTCCAGCTGCAACTGGGCGTGCTGGAGAAGGCCGCGGATCTGGACGTGCTGTTCGACGACAGCTTCTACCGGGCCTCGGTGCGCTGAGCGCGCGCCCCCGTTCCGGCACCGTGACGTTCCGCTGATGCAACGATCCCTGATCGCCTTCGCCGGGCTGGCCGCCTTCCTGCTCCTGTGGGAGGCGGTCCCGCGCCTCGGCCTGGTCTCGCCCCTGTTCCTGCCGCCGCCCACCAGCCTGCCGCAGGCCTTCCTGCGCGAGATTTCCGGCGGATACTGGCTGGACGCCGTCGTGGCGAGCCTCCGCCATTACCTGCTCGGGCTGGCGCTGGGCACCGGGCTGGGCGTCGCGCTCGGCATCGCGACGGCGCTCTACGACAGGCTGGAGGCGGCGCTGTCCTGGGTGATCCGGCTGCTGCGGCCGGTCCCGGGCCTGGCCTGGGTCCCGTTCGCGATCGTCTGGTTCGGCATCAGCGAGGCGGCCGCGACCTTCATCATCATCATCGGCGTGTTCTGGATCAACTACTACGCCGCCTACGGCGCCGCCAAGGCGATCGACAAGGACCTGCTGGAGGTGGCCGAAGCCTTCGGGCACCGCGGCACCTGGGCCAAGCTGGTCAAGATCGTGCTGCCCGGCTCGACCGCCGGCATCCTGTCCGGCGTGCGCACCGGGCTGGGGCAGGCCTGGATGGCGGTGGTCGCCGCCGAGCTGTTCGGCGTGCCCGGCCTGGGCCAGCGCATGATCCAGGCGTCCAGCCTCCTGGCGACCGACGTGGTCGTCGTTTACATGATCACGATAGCGGCGCTGTACGGCCTGACCGACGCGCTGTTCGTCCAGATCAGGGACCGGTTGCTCATATGGCAGCGCTAGCCGAAAACGTCGTCGACATCCGGGACCTCGCCATCGCCTACGGCGCGGCCCCTCCGGTGCTGTCCGGCTTCACCGCCGCGCTGGAGCGCGGCTCCTTCACGGCGGTCGTCGGGCCGTCGGGCGTGGGCAAGTCGACCCTGCTGCGCGTGCTGGCCGGGCTGACCGCCCCCGCGGCGGGCACGGTGCGGATGCCGGTCGGGGCCGGGACGGGCCGCCGCCCGGTGGCCCTGGTCTTCCAGGAGGCCCGGCTGCTGCCCTGGCGCCGGGTCCTGGAGAACGTCGCCTTCGGTCTGGAGGGCACCGGGCTGCCGAAACCCGACCGGCTGGCCCGTGCCCGCGACACCTTGTCGCTGGTCGGCCTCGCCGACATGGCCGGGCGCTGGCCCCACCAGCTGTCCGGCGGCCAGCGCCAGCGGATCAACCTGGCCCGCGCCCTGTCGGTCCAGCCGGACCTGCTGTTGCTGGACGAGCCATTCTCCGCCCTGGACGCGATCACCCGCCAGACCTTGCAGGACGAGCTGCTGCGGCTGTGGGGCGAGACCGGCACGACCATGCTGTTCGTGACCCACGACCTGGACGAGGCGGTCTATCTGGCCGACCGGGTCGTGCTGCTTGGCGGCAAGCCGGCCGGGATCGTCCGCGACTTCGCCGTGGACCTGGCCCGTCCGCGCGAACGGGACACCGTCAATTTCGCCGACACGGTCCGGACGATCCGGGCGGCCCTGTCGGAGTCGGTCAGCGACGGCGCCGGCATCTGAGTTTTTTTGCACTGCAGCATTTTGGATGCGGAACGCCGTGGGTTGAGGTACGTTGTGTTGGGCAAGGCACCGGCGGTCCCGCCGCGCGCGTGCCCCATTCCACAACGATGTGAACTCCATGATGATCGCTTCCCCGCGAGCTATCGCCGCCCACCGCCGCAACCTCGGCCGCCTCGTCGCGGCAGGGCAGGATCTCGCCCGCACCGCCGAAAAGACCCAGGAGATGGCGCTCGCCTCGGTGCAGACGATCGGCTATCGCACCGCGATGATGATGCAGGCGGTCGGCGACCCGGTGGCGATGACCAACCCGGAATTCACCTTGATGGGCCAGGAGAAGGTCGAGGCCGCGATCCAGTCCCACCACGCGATGATGGACAGCTACAGGGCGATGTTCGAGGGCTGGAGCGCGTGGGTCATGGGCCAGGCGGGCACGACCGCGAAGGCCATGACGGAGCTGGCCACCTGCCGCACGCCCGCCGACGTCGTCCGGATCCAGCAGAATTTCGTCCAGTGCAGCTTCGTCAATGCCACCAACGCGGCGACCAAGCTGACCGAGGCCGTGATCCGCATGGCCGACGCGGGCCTGGTGCCGATCCACAAGGTGGCTTCCGCGAACGCCGCGCGCCTGGCGAACGAACGCGCCTGACCGGTGCCGCCCGGCGGCATCATTCGGCAGGGGCGCCCGCGACCGCGGGTCCGCCCGGGGTAGAGCCCGCCGGCGGACGGTCCGGCGCCGCCGCGGCCCCCCGCCCCGATACGGCGCGATCGACCCCGGCGGCGACCACGCGCCAGCAATGCTCGGCCAGCGCCTTCCGGCTGCCGAACGCCTCCACGTCGACCGGTTCGTGGAATTCCACCTGGACCGTCACGCGGCCCAGCTTGACCATCCGCCAGACATGGCCGGCCAGCTCCATGTCGCCGTACCAGGCGTAGAACGGCCGCAGCGCCCGCCCCAGGGGGATGCCGTCCAGCTTGACCGCGGTGACCGAGACGGGCTGCACCTGGATCGGACGGCCATCCACACGAAGCGCAGCGACGCTGAACAAAGCTGTTTTGAACGGCAGGGTCCGGTTGCCGTCGGACGAGGTGCCTTCGGGGAACAGGATCAGGATGTCGCCGTCCTCCAGCCGGCCGCGCATGTCGTCGCGGTGGGTCCCGGCGTTGCGCGCCTTGCGGTCCACGAACACCGTCTGCTGGAGCTTGGCCAGGAGGCCGAAGAAAGGCCATCCCCCCACTTCCGTCTTGGCGACGAAGGAGCCGGGGATGAGGGAGCCCAGGACGATGATGTCCAGGTACGAGGAATGGTTGGAGACGACGAGCGTGGGACGGGCAAGGAGCGGCCGGCCGGTCACGGCGACCTGAAGGCCCAGGATCCGCGCGCAGGCCGCGTGGTAGGCCCGGGGAAGCCTGTGCCGCAGGGGAGACCGCAGCCATACCAGCAGGGCCTGCACCGGCATCAGCAGAACCGTGAAGGCGCCGTAGACGGCCAGCCGCGCGACGCCGAGCAGGGCCGACCCCATGCCGTCGTCGGATTTGCGCGCCGACTTCATGCCGCCAGGGCGTCTCGCCGCCGTTCGTAATGCTTGAAGTACTTGTCCGTGACCTGGTCCGTCTTGACCACGATGCAAACGTCGGTGGTGTTGAACTGCTCGTCGATCACGGCGCCGTCGCCGACGAAGCCGCCCAGGCGGAGATAGCCCTTGATCAGCGGCGGCAGCAGGTTGAGGGCCGCGCGCATGTCGATCTCGTGCTCCTCCATCAGGTTCATGCAGGTGTAGCGGTCCGGCAAGGCCACCGGCCGCAGGCCCTGCGGGGCCAGGTGGTTGTGGTGCAGGAACGAGAGCGGCAGGGCCAGCTTGCGCGGATCGGTGCCCGGCAGGCTGGCGCAGCCGAACATCAGCGCGATGTCGTACTGGAAGACGTAGGCGGCGATGCCGCGCCACAGGAGCTGCATGGTCGGCCGGGAGCGGTAGGCGGCATCGACGCAGGAACGCCCCAGCTCCAGGACCTCCCCCGGATAGCCGGCGAGCAGCGAGATGTCGTATTCGTCGCTGGAATAGAACCGCCCGGCCGACCGGGCGGCGGGACGGCGGATCAGCCGGTAGGTTCCGACCACGCCGGAAGCACCGGAGCCCAGGTTGTGGTCGATGACCAGGAGATGGTCGCAGACCCGGTCGAAACCGTCGAAGTCCCGGCCCCGAGCCGCCATTTCCGCGGTCGGCCGGGCCGCCATCTCGGTGTAGAACACTCGGTATCGCAGCGCCTGGGCTGCATCAACCTCGGCCGAGGATTCGGCCAGTCGGACTTCCAGATTGCCGGAGCGCAGATCGCCCTGGACAAGCTGATCGATCATGAGGTCGGCCATGCTCTCGCTTGCGGTGCTCGGGTTGCACAAGCATGGCTGGCCGCCGCTTGACCACGATACGGGCCGTCCCGGGCGGGAGGGCGATCCGCGGTGCGGCGCACGCCATGCCGACGGAACGGGCAGTCGACTCGAAGGGGCTGCAACGTTCCATCGTCCGACACGCATACCACAAAGCGCTAGGCCAAGGTCAACTGAGTCATTTATTTGTAATCATCAGCAGCCATACAAGTACTGGCAGTAGTAGCTGCGACGCGTCGTCGCCCCGCTTCCGCCGGCTGCCGGCATCCGGTGACAATACAGTCCCGTCAAGACATCGCGGTTCGAACACCCCGGCCGAAACATCCGTTCGACGGCTCATCGGATCGAGAGGCCAATCGATGGGCCATCGGAAATTCAGGCGCGTCGCCCGGGGCCGGAAAGCCCCGGGCACCTGGAGCATCCGATCGAAGACGGAGTGCCGAACCCCCCGCCGTCAGGCGGCGCCGCGCCGGGCGCGGGTGCCGAGGCCGATCTGCTTGGCCAGCCTGCTCCGCTGCTTGGCGTAGTTCGGCGCGACCATGGGATAGTCGGGAGGCAGCTGCCAGCGGTCGCGGTATTCCTCCGGCGTCATGTCATAAGCGGTTTTCAGATGCCGCTTCAGCATTTTGAGCTTCTTGCCGTCCTCCAGACAGATTATATATTCCGGAGTAACCGACTTCTTGATCGGAACCGCTGGTTGCGGCCGCTCGACGACCGGCGCCGGCTCGACGCCAACATTGGCGAGGGTCCTGTAGACCTGCTCGATCAGTTGGGGCAGGTCTGTAACGGCCACTGTATTGTTGGAAACATGAGCAGCCACGATCTCTGTCGTCAGAGACAACAGCTCGTTGGATGGGGATCCGTTGTTCATCTATCTTTGCTCCAGGGGACCGACAAACTGTGATATAAGTCTTCTCCGCGAGCAACGCAATAACGATCTACTGCGAGTGAAGAGCACATTTTGAGCACAGCAATGTCAGCGGATTACTTCCTCGATATCACAGCGGACGTCTGTCCGTTAACCTTTGTCCGGACCAAGTTGCGGATCGAGCGCATGGCCTCCGGGGAAACCCTGGAAGTCCGCTTGAATGCTGGGGAACCCTTGGAAAATGTGCCCAGATCGTTGATCGAGCTGGGCCACTCCGTACAGGGGCCGGAACCGGAAAACGCCAGTGCTTCGGAAGGGGTCCACCGGCTTTGGGTGATCAAGCGTTAACTATGGTTCGTATTAAGTTGGAATAGTTCCAACTTCATGACAATAGCCGCGACTGCTCCGTCTATTCGGCGGTAATAGTTGGGTCTGCGACCAATTTCGAGAAATCCCCGTCTTCTATACAGACGAAGGGCCGGGTTGTTGTCCTCGGCGACCTCCAGGAACAGACTTTCGGCGCCGCAGTCCCGAGCCGTGTCCGCCGCCGCGTCGAGCAGCGCCCCGCCGGCGCCGGCGCGCCGCGCCGCGGAGTCTATGCCGATCGTGATAATCTCTCCTTCCCCGGCCGCGACGCGGGCCAGGACGAAGCCGACGGGCTGCCGTTCCTCCGGCGCGCCGGCGTCGGCGAGGAAGGCGAACATGCCGGGCGTCGCCAGCAGGCGACCAATGGCCGCACCGCTCCAGGGATCCTCCGGGAAGCAGGCGGAATGAAGCCATCCGAGGAGCTCGCAGTCCGCGAGGCCGGCGGGCCTGATCCCGATGAGGCCCGGGTTCGGGTCGCCCGGGCTCATCGCGTGCGGGGCGGGGGCAGCGTGACGTCGGGCGGGCGTAGATATAAGGGCTGGGGGGGGCCTCCCAGGGCGCCGGCGAGGCCGCGCAGGGCCACCAGCCGGGCCACGTGGGCGGCGTCGGGAAGTCCCGGCCCCTCGGCGAAGCGGAGGCCGGCGGGCAACCCTTCCCGCCGCGAAGCGAGGGCGGCGGCCAAACGGGCGGAGGCGTCGCCCGCCACCAGCAGGGGGCCGTCGGCAAGCTCCAGATCCTCGGGCCTTGCTGCGCGGGGAGCGCCGAGCGGATTAAGTTCGCTATCGAATGATTGGACGAAAATATCCTCTCGCCGCGACTCCAGGGCGATCAGCAGCGCACATCCCGATCGTTCCGGTGCCGGAACGCCGTGGGCGACCGCCTCGAAGCTGGTGACGCCGACCAGCGGCAGCCCGGAAGCCAGGGCGATCCCGCGCGCCGCGGCCAGCCCGATCCGCAGCCCGGTGAAAGCTCCGGGGCCGACCGTGACGCCGAGCCCGTCGAGCTGTCCGAACGTCAGGCGGGATTCTTCCAGCACGGCCTGGACCATGGGGATCAGGGCCTCGGACTGGCCGCGGTCCATCGCGGCGAAGCGCCGTGCGGCCACGGCGCCGTCGGACCAGAGCGCCGCCGAACAGGCGCCGGTGGCGCTGTCCATGCCGAGGATCTTCATGGCCTATCTTTCACAGGGGGCGTGCTAGACACGGATACGCACCTTCTTCATTGCCGAGCATTCAGGAATCCAGATGACGTTGTTAGAGATTGCGTCGCCCGATGTCGATATCGACCTGATTTACGCGACCCCGGCCAACATCACCGGGCGGGCGATCTATCGCCGGGCGGTCTGCCTGCTGCATCCCGACGCCGCGGCGGCGCTCGACCGGGCGGCCCGCCTGGCCCTGGGCCAGGGATGCCGGCTCAGGATCTACGACGCGTTCCGTCCGGTGGAGGCGCAGTGGAGCCTGTGGCGCGCCTTCCCGGACCCGGAATTCATCGCCGACCCGCGTCAGGGCTCCACCCACGCGCGCGGCGTCGCGGTCGACCTGACGCTGGCCGGTGCCGACGGCACGCCGCTCGACATGGGGACGCCGTTCGACGACCTGACGCCCCTGTCGCACCACGGCAACACGGCGGTGCCGCCGGCGGCGCAGGCCAATCGCAGCAGGCTGCTGGGCATCATGGCGGCGGCGGGCTGGCGGCACTATGCGTCCGAATGGTGGCACTACCAGCTCCCCGACGCCGAACGCTATCCCCTGCTGTGGGACGGCGCCGTCGGCGGCCGGATGATGTGAGACCCCGATCCGGACCGGGCGCGGCGATCCTGTCGCGGCACTCCATTTGTGTCACGGCTCCATTTGTGTCACAGAAGGAGACCCTTCGGAGACGCATGGCCTTGAAGCCGTTCCACATGCCGATGCCGGTTCGCCGGCTCGCCGCCGCCCTTCTCTGCCTGACCCTGCTCGGCGGGGACGGAGCCCGTGGCGACGTGCCGGTTTCCGTCCCGCCGGACCAGGGCGCCGGCGCCGTCGTGTTCGCCTATGGCCGGTTCGGCGAGGACCAGCACGGCTCCCTCAGCATCGGGCTGGACCAGTTCGACCAGCACCTGGAGGAGCTGTCAGACGGCGCCTATACGGTGATGCCCCTGCCGGCGATCCTCGACAGGCTGCGGCGGGGAACTCCCCTGCCGGACCGCACGGTGGCGCTGACCATCGACGACGCGCACCGCTCCGTCTATCGCGAGGCCTTCCCGCGGCTGAGGCAGGCCGGACTGCCCTTCACCCTGTTCGTGGCGCCGGACCCGATCGATGCCGGCGCCGAGACCCACATGACCTGGGCGCAGGTGCGGGAAGTCGCGAGGGCGGGCGCCGTCATCGGCGTGCTGCCCGCCGCGGGCCTGTCGATGCCCCAGCGCACGGTGCAGCAGAACGCCGCCGACCTGGCCAGGGCGGTGGAGCGGATCGAGGCGGAACTGGGCGCGCGGCCGACCCTGCTGGCCTATCCGTTCGGCAGCTACAGCCTGGCTGTGCGCGACCTGGCCCGGCGCCAGGGGTTCGACGCCGCGTTCGGCCAGTCCTCGGGCGTGGCGCACGGCCGCTCCGACGCGCTGGCGCTGCCCCGTTTCTTCATGAATGAATCGTTCGGCGGGATCGACCGCTTCCGGCTGGCCGCCAACGCCCTGCCCCTCGCGGTGGCCGACGTGACGCCGGCGGACCCGATGCTTGGGCCCCCGCCGGCGCAGAACCCGCCCAGCGTCGGCTTCACGGTCACCGGGGGCCTGCGGGACCTGGACAGGCTGGCCTGCTTCGTCTCGGGCCAGGGCCGCGCGGCGCTGGAGCGGCTGGACGACAACCGGATCGAGCTGCGGATCGCGGAGGAGATGCCCCCCGGCCGGACCCGGCTGAACTGCACGCTGCCGGCGGCCGACGGCCGCTGGCGCTGGTTCGGCATGCAGTTCCTGGTGCCGGATCCCTGACCCGCCCCGCCGCTCAGTAGGCGGCGTTCTGGCGGACCTCGACCACTTCGGGGATGTAGTGGCGCAGCATGTTCTCGATGCCGGCCTTCAGGGTCGCGGTGGAGCTGGGGCAGCCGGCGCACGAGCCCTTCATGTTGAGGTAGACGACGCCGTCCTCGAACCCCTGGAAGGTGATGTCGCCGCCGTCCTGGGCCACCGCGGGGCGGACCCGGGTGTCGAGCAGCTCCTTGATCTGGGCGACGATCTCGTCGTCGTCCTCATGGGCGGCATTGTCGTCGGCGGCCGTCTCGATCAGGACGGGACGCCCGGCGGTGAAATGTTCCATGATCACGCCCAGGATGGACGGCTTCAGCAGGTACCAGTCGCGGTCGCCGCCCTTGGTGATGGTGACGAAGTCGGCGCCCAGGAAGACGCCGGCCACCCCGTCGATCTCGAACAGCCGTTGCGCCAGCGGCGAGCGGGCGGCATCCTCCGGCGTCGGGAAGTCGGCCGTGCCCCGCCCCAGGACGTCGCGCCCGGGCAGGAATTTCAGGGTCGCGGGATTCGGGGTCTGTTCGGTCTGGATAAACATGTATCTCTCCTTCCCACCATCATCACTGGCGAGCTTCCCGGGAAATGGGCAGGATCGTACCGCAGATCAAGCATAACCAGCACCGCCGAAAGGATACCGCGGGACCGCCATGACCAGCCAGCCGACCCTCGACGCCAGCCCGAGCCCTCCGGAAGTCGGCGCGACCTTCGCCCGGATGGAGCTGATCGACTGGCTGATGGAGGACGGAAGGCGGGCCGCCAGCATCGCGGCGCTGCTCGATGCCTTCTGCAAGCGGCTGATCGAGGGCGGCGTGCCGCTGTTCCGCGCGGCTTGGCAAGTCCGCATGCTTCATCCCCAGATCCGCGGCATCAGCTTCAACTGGCTGCGCGACCGCGACGGCGTGGAGGAGATCGAGCGCGAGCACGGCACCGAGCTTCGGCCCGAATACCTGAACAGCCCGATCGGCGCGATCATCGAGGGCGGGGCCGATGCCATGCGGTACCGGATCGAGCAGCTGGAGCCGCCCTACCCCTATTCGATCCTGGACGACCTGAAGGAACAGGGCGGCACCGACTATGTCGCCATGCCCATGCGGTTCTCGACCGGCCGGCTGAACGTCGCGACCTGGGCGTCCAACCGGCCCGGCGGCTTCACCTCGGACCAGCTCACGCTGATCTACGACGTGATGCCGGCGCTCTCCACCGTGCTGGAGACCATGGCGCTGCGCCGGCTGGCGGTCAACGTGCTGGACACCTATGTCGGGCGCGAGGCCGGCACCCGCATCCTGTCCGGCGACATCCGGCGCGGCACGGGGGAGACCCTGCGCGCGGTGCTCTGGTACTGCGACCTGCGGGGCTTCACCAGCCTGGCCGACCGGCTGCCGCTGGCCGACCTGATCGGCCTGCTGAACGGCTATTTCGAGATCATGGGCGGTGTCGTGCAGGCGCGCGGCGGCGAGATCCTGAAATTCATCGGCGACGCCATGCTGGCGATCTTCCCGCTGCCGGAGGGGACCCCGCCCGACGGCAAGGTGCATGACGCGCTGGACGCGGCGCTGGAGGCGGTCGGCCAGATGGAGGCGCGCAACCGCGAGCTCCAGGCCTGGGGTCTGCCGACCCTGAAGGCGGGCATCGCCCTCCATGTGGGCGACGTCATGTACGGCAATATCGGGGCGCCCGACCGGCTGGACTTCACCGTGATCGGGCCGGCGGTCAACCTGGTCAGCCGGATCGAGGGGCTGTGCGCCGAGATGGGCCGGGCGGTCCTGACCTCGGAGGCGTTCGCCTCGGTCTGCCCGCCGCGCCTGACCTCGCTGGGCTACCAGCCGGTCAAGGGCCTGAGGGAGCCGATCCAGGTGTTCGGCCCGGCGGCGTAGGCCGGCTGCCCTGTTTCGACCGGCCGGCTTGCCGGGTGGGGAACCTCGCGCATGCGAACCCTGATCTCCACGGATGAACACGGATAGGCACGGATGAACACGGATTCATCAAGCTTTGGCCACATCCGTGAAGGTCGATCCGCTTGAACCCTGGCTTGATCCGTTCCCATCCGCGGAAAATAGATGCTCCGGCATCCGGGGCCGGTCAGGTGATCAGGTCGAGCTGTTCGCGCTTCAGGCTGCCCGGGACCAGGGTCAGGGGGATGCGCAGCTTGGCCACGCCCTTGCCGGCCAGGTGGGTGACCAGCGGGCCGGGGCCTTCCGGGCCGGTCCCGGCGGCCAGCACCAGGATCGAGATCGACGGTTCCTCGTTGATCAGGCCCAGCAGCTCGTCGCGCCGCTCGCCCTCGCGCACATAGAGGATCGGCAGGGTGCCGGTGATCTCGTTGACCTGCTTGGCGTGGCGCTGGAGCACCTGCTCCGCCTCGGTCCGGCGCTCCTCCCGCATGATGTCCTCGACCGCGATCCAGTGCTGGAAGTCGCTGGGCTCGATCACGTAGAGCAGCGCCACCCGGCCGCCGGTGTTGCGCGCCCGCAGGCAGGCGTAGGTCAGCGCGATGTTCAGCTCCTCGCTGTCGTCGACCACCACCAGGAAGATGCGCTGGTGAGTTGCCGAAGCCGTGGTCCCGGGATCGCTCATGTCACACCTTTCGGAAGATCGCGCCGGCCAGCCAACCGGCCGCCACCGCGAAGATTATGGCCGAGATTCCGTACAAAGTGGACTGCCTCACCGCGAACTCGAAGATTTCGGCGCTGAAGCCCACCTTGCTGACCGCGAGCGGCGTGGTCTGGGCGCTGACCACGTCGCCGTCGCGGATCAGGAAGACGCTGACCGTATAGGCCCCGGTCGGCACGTTGGCCGGGAAATAGACGTTGGTGCGGAACAGCCGCTCCCCCAGGAACGCGACCTGCCCGTGGGCGGTGCCGTACAGGCCCAGCTCCTGCTTGTTGCGGATCAGGGCCTCGCGGAACTCGCGCACCCGGTCGGGCGCCGCGCGGCTGGACGGGGCGGGAACCAGCCGCAGGTGCGACAGGCCGATCTCGTGCCGGGCCAGCACGGCGTCGTCCACGATCTGGCCGAGCGGGCGGTTGGTCGCGACGCTGTAGAAGCTGGGCGCCTGCTGGAACTCCATACTGGCGGCGTTGATCCAGATGCCGGCGATCCGCGACTTGCGCCGGACCATCACCTCGCTCGGCGGTCCCTGGACCACCACCGCCACGTCGCCCGGGCCGTCGATGGCGCCGAACAGGACGACCTCGGTCCCGACGAAGCCGGTGTTGATCGCGATCAGGTGATTCGACAGGTCGGCCACCAGGGACTGCGCCCAGGCGCTGCGCGGCAGCTGGCCGCCCGCGGCCAGCAGGAGGGCCAGCAGGAGAACGGGCAGGATTGCCGCGGCGATCCCGGTCGGAACGGATGGACGCTTCACCGTCTTGGCCTCACCGGTCCACCGGGACCGTGATGGAGTAGAGATTGGGCGGCGGCACGACGAGGTCGAAGGCGAGCCGCAGGGCCACGGCGACGACCAGCAGCGCCAGCAGCGCCCGCGCCTGCTCGCCGCGCAGATAGCCGCTCGCCTTGGTGCCGAACTGCGCGCCGATCACGCCGCCGACCAGCAGCAGCAGCGCCAGCATCACGTCCACCGTGTTGTTGGCCACCGCCTGGAGGAAGGTGGCGATGGCGGTGGTGAAGATGATCTGGAACAGCGAGGTCCCGGCCACCATGGCGGTCGGCATGCCGAGCAGGTAGATCATGGCCGGCACCAGCAGGAACCCGCCGCCGATGCCCATGATCGCCACCAGCAGCCCGCCCACGAAGCCGATGCCGCCGGGCAGCAGCGCGCTGATGAACAGGCGCGAGCGGTGGAAGCGCATCTTGAACGGCAGCCCGTGCAGCCAGGTATGCTTGTGCAGCTTGCGCCGGACGGCGGCCTTCCGGCCGCGCAGCAGGGCTCCGACGCTCTCGATCAGCATCAGTCCCCCGATCACGCCCAGGAACAGCACGTAGGAGAGTGCGATCACCAGGTCGATCTGCCCCAGTTCCTGGAGGATGCCGAACACCCAGACGCCCAGCGCGGTGCCGCCGGCCCCGCCGACCAGCATGACGAGCCCCATCTTGACGTCGACGTTCTTGCGCCGCCAGTGGGCGAGCACGCCGGAGACGCTGGCCGCGACCAGCTGGTTGGCCTGGGTCCCGACCGCGATCGCGGGCGGCACGCCGATGAAGATAAGCAGCGGGGTCATCAGGAACCCGCCGCCGACCCCGAACATGCCGGACAGGAAACCGACGACTCCCCCCATGATCAGGACGAGCAGCCCGTTGACGGACATTTCTGCAATGGGAAGATAGACTTGCATGGTCGGCGGGGGTACCGGAGGACGGGCCGGTACCTTAACCTTACGCACGGGGCCGGCAAAGAGCTTTCGGGTCCCGGAGGGATGCCGCATGATGGAACGACGCACCGCGATCGCCGCCGCCATGGCCTGCCTGCTGGCGTCCGCCGGCACCGCCGCCGCGGACTGGCCGCCCCCGGTGCCGGCCGGGCTCGACGCCTACGCGCAGTGGGACCGGTGGCCCTACCAGCGGATCGGCGTGCGGGCCTACATGAATTCCACCTTCGACCGCGAGGGCGGCAACCGGACCGCCGACGCCTCCCATTTCCTGTATGGAGAGCGGCCGGACTTCAACGTGACGCTCGACGTGCTGGGTCCGGGGATCCTGTATTTCGTCCGGACGAACCACTGGCACGGCAGCCCGTGGCACTACGAGGTGGACGGCACCGACCTCGTGGTGCGGGAGACCAGCACCGCCGATCCGGAAAACCCGGTTCTCGGCTCGACCTTCCTGCCGGCGGAGATCTTTCCGCAGCCGCTGGCCTGGACCTGGCCGGTCACCCGGGGAGCGGACCTGAACTGGGTGCCGGTGCCGTTCGAGCGATCGCTTCGCCTGGCCTATGGCCGGACCTTCTACGGTACCGGCTATTACATCCATCACCGTTTCGCCGAGGGGATCGGGCTGAGTTCCCGGCCCCTGCCGTTCGACCTGAAGACTCCTCCCGACCCGGCGGTGCTCGACCTGATCGGACGGTCCGGCACCGACATCGCGCCGCCGGGGACGGCGGTTTCGGAGCGGGCGGTGCTCGAACCCGGCAGGCCGCTGACCCTGTTCCGGCTGGACGGTCCGGCCACGGTCCGGGCCTTGAAGCTGACCGTGCCGCACGACCAGGCCCTGGAGCTGTCCGACGCCCGGCTGAGGATCACCTGGGACGGCAGGGCGGAGCCGTCGGTCGACGCGCCCCTGGCGCTGTTCTTCGGGGCCGGGCTGCTCTACAACCGCGACGACTCGGAGTACCTGGTCAAGGCGTTCCCCTCCGCCATCCGCTACGACGGCGACCGGGTCCATCTGGACAGTTACTTCCCGATGCCGTTCTTCCGGGGGGCGGTGGTGGAGCTGGTGCCGCCCGGCGGCCTCGCGGCGCCGGTGGAGCTGACGGCTGAACTGCGCCACGAGCCGTTCCGCGATCGCCCGTCGGCGGTGGGTTATTTCCACGCCACGTACCGGGACCATGGCGGCGGCGAGCCGGGTCGGGACCATGTGCTGCTGGACACCCGCGGGATCGAGGGCAGCCGGGACTGGTCGGGCTCCTTCGTCGGCACCTCGTTCACCTTCACCGACCGGGCCGAGCTTCGGACGCTGGAGGGCGACCCGCGCTTCTTCTTCGACGACGCGAAGTCGCCCCAGGCCCATGGGACCGGCACGGAGGAGTGGGGCGGCGGCGGCGATTACTGGGGCGGGCGGACCATGACGCTGCCCTTCGCAGGCCACCCCATAGGCGCCCCGACTCCCGCCGAGGCCAAGGCGCCCGCCGACCTGGTCCACTCCGCCTACCGGTTCCTGCTGGCCGACCTGTTCCCGTTCGGCCGCAACGCCCGCATCCAGCTGGAGCATGGCGGGACCAACGACATGGCCGAGCATTACCGGACCGTGACCTACTGGTACGGGCTGCCCGCCGCCTCGCTGGCCCGGACCGACGCGCTGGAGATCGGCGACGCGGCGTCGGAGCGGGCGCACGGCTACCGCTCGCCCGAGGCAACCGCTCCGCGCGCGCTGACCACGCGCCGCAGGGGGGTTCCCGATCCCGGGCAGGAGACCCGGACGGTCCGATACACGACGGGAGCCTCGGAGTTCACGCTGGGCATCCGGCCGGACAACCACGGGGTGATGCTCCGCCGCACGCTCGACTACGGCATGCCCGACCAGCGCGCCGCGGTCTTCGTGGCCGACGGCGTTGCCGCCGAGCCGGTCTGGGAGCCGGCCGGCACCTGGTATCTCGCCGGGTCGGACACGGTCTACCACAGCTTCCCGCCGGGCGAGACGGACCCGCCCGCCCCCGTGGTGGTCACCGCCGGCCGCCGGCTGGCCGAGGACGAGTTCCTGCTGCCGCTGCGGCTGACCCGGGGCCGTTCCTCGATCCGCGTCCGGGTCGCGTACGAACCGGTCGGCCGGCCGCTGCTGCCGGGAATGCCGGTTCCGGAGTCGGCCTGGTCGGAGATCGGCTACGAGGCCTGGTGCTGGGTGGAGCCGGAGTTCGACCCGGGGCGATGACGGCGCCCTTTCCAGTGGCCGGCATCTCGGCTAGATCCTCCCCATCATGAGTTTCGCGCGCGCCATCGCCACCGTCGGCGGATTGACCATGCTCAGCCGGGTGGCGGGGTTCGCCCGCGACATCCTGACCGCCGCCGTGCTGGGGGCCGGGCCGGTCGCCGACGCCTTCTTCGTGGCGTTGAAGCTGCCCAACTTCTTCCGCCGGCTGTTCGCCGAGGGGGCCTTCTCCGTCTCCTTCGTGCCGATCTTCTCGGCCGAACTGGAGCGCAAGGGCCGCGCCGCCGCCCAGGCCTTCGCGGAGGAGGCGCTTGCCGTCATGCTGACGGTGCTGCTGCCCTTCGTGTTCGTCATGGTGGCGCTGATGCCCTGGCTGATGCAGGGGCTGGCGCCCGGCTTCTCCGACGAGCCGGCCAAGTTCGCGCTGGCGGTCGACTATGCCCGCATGACCTTCCCGTACCTGCTGCTGGTCTCGCTGGTGGCCCTGCTGGGCGGGGTGCTGAACTCGCTGGAGCGTTTCGGGCCGTTCGCCGCGGCGCCGATCGCCTTCAACCTGACCCTGATCGCGGCGCTGCTGCTGGCGCGCGGGACCGGCGTGTCGGCGGGATACGCCATGTCGCAGGCGGTGACGCTGGCGGGGGTGGTGCAGCTCCTATGGCTCGCGGCGTCCTGCCGTGCCGCCGGCGTGAGCCTGCGCCTGCCCCGTCCGCGTCTGACGCCGCGGGTCAGGCGGCTGTTCGTGCTGATGGCGCCGGGCGCGATCGGCACCGGGGTCATGCAGATCAACCTGTTCGTGGATATCGTGCTGGCATCGCTGCTCCCTTCCGGGGCGGTGTCGTTCCTCTATTACGCCGACCGGCTGAACCAGCTGCCGCTGGGCGTCATCGGCATCGCGATCGGGACGGCGCTGCTGCCGGTGCTGTCGCGCCACGTGGCGGCGGACGACCGCGACGCGGTCCGGCACTTCCTGAGCCGGGCGCTGGAATTCTCCCTGGCGCTGGGGCTGCCGGCGGCGATCGCCCTGGTGGCCCTGGCGCATCCGATCATCCATGTCCTGTTCGAGCGCGGCGCCTTCGGCCCGGAGGAGACCACGGCGACCGCCTGGGCGCTGGCGGCCTACGCCATCGGCATCCCGGCCTACGTGATCGTGAAGGTGCTGAACGCCGCCTTCTTCGCCCGGCACGACACGTCGGCGCCGGTCCGGGCCGCGATCATCGTGGCGGTCGCCAACGCGGCGCTGGGACTGGCGCTGATCGGCGTCCTGGGCCATGTCGGCATCGCGCTCGCCACCGGGGCGACGGCTTGGCTGAACGCGGGCCTGCTGGGCTGGATGCTGCACCGCCGGGGTCAGTTCGACATCGACGCCCGGCTGCGCAGCCGAGCCCCGCGCCTGCTCTTCGCCGGCCTGTCCATGGGCGTGGCGCTGGTCGGCGCCGCCTGGATGCTGGAACCCTGGCTGGCCGGGCCGTCGGTCGTCCGGGCGACCGCGCTGGCGGCGCTGGTCGGCGTCGGCGCCGCGGTCTATTTCGCGGTCGCCCACGGCATCGGCGGCATGCGGCTGGGGGAGATCGGCATTCTGCTGAAGCGGGCTCCGGACGGGTCCGGCGCGGCTTGACCGGCCCGGCGCCAGGGGAGATAACAGCCGGCGCCCCGCACGGGGCTTGAGCTTTCAGGGTAGTGGAGACGACCAGTGAACCGCATCTTCTCGGGCATGCAGCCGACCCGCCAATTGCATCTGGGCAATTACCTGGGCGCGCTGCGCAACTGGGTCTCCTTGCAGGACCAGTTCGAGAGCATCTTCTGCATCGTCGACCTGCATGCCCTGACGCTGCCGCAGGACCCCGCCGTGCTGCTGGGCAACACGCGGGAGGTCACGGCCGCCTATATCGCCGCCGGCATCGATCCGGAACGCTGCATCATCTTCAATCAGGCGGCGGTCGCGGCCCATTCCGAGCTGTCCTGGATCCTGTCGTGCCACACCCCCATGGGCTGGCTGAACCGGATGACCCAGTTCAAGGAGAAGGCCGGCAAGCACCGGGAGAACGCGGCGCTGGGGCTGTACGCCTATCCGGTGCTGATGGCGGCGGACATCCTGGTCTACAAGGCGACCCACGTGCCGGTCGGCGAGGACCAGAAGCAGCACCTGGAGCTGGCGCGCGACATCGCCGGGGCCTTCAACCGCCATTATGACAAGGACTTCTTCCCGCTGCCCGAGCCGCAGATCCTGGGCGAGGCGACCCGCGTCATGTCGCTGCGCGACGGCACCAAGAAGATGAGCAAGTCGGACGAGTCCGATTATTCGCGCATCAACCTGACCGACGACGCCGACACGATCGCGCTGAAGGTGCGCAAGGCCAAGACCGACCCGGACCCGCTGCCGGAGACCGTCGAGGACCTGGAGAAGCGGGCCGAGGCGGACAACCTGGTGACGATCTATTCGGCCCTGGCCGGCACCTCGCGCCAGGATACCCTGAACCGGTTCGCCGGGCAGCAGTTCAGCGGCTTCAAGGGCGCGCTGGTCGATCTGGCGGTGGACAAGCTGGCGCCGATCAGCACGGAGATGAACCGGCTGATGTCGGATGTCGGCGAGATCGACCGCATCCTGCGCCGGGGCGCCGACAAGGCGAACGCGATCGCGTCGGCCAACCTGGCGGACATCAAGGACATCATCGGCCTGCTGCGCCCCTGATCGGGCGCCCGGAGCGTCATGACCCGCATCCTGGTGACCGGCTTCGAGCGGTTCGGCCCCAATGACCTGAACCCCTCCGCCCTGCTGATGGACCGGCTGTCCAGCATGGACGGCGTCGTGGCCGCCGTGCTGCCGGTCGAGTACGGCACCAGCGTCGCACGGTTCGAAGTCCTGCTGGAGCGGCACCGGCCGGACGCCGCCATCGCCTTCGGCCTTGCCCGCTGCACCGACCGGATCCGGCTGGAGCGGGTGGCGCTCAACCTGGACGAGGCGGCGGTGCCGGACAATGCCGGCGTGGTCCGGAGCGGGCTGCGCATCGCGGAGGACGGGCCGGTGGGATACTGGTCGACCCTGCCGGTGGATGGTTTGATCGCGGCGCTGGAAGCGGCCGGCATTCCGGCGACGGTGAGCGGGCACGCGGGCGGCTATGTCTGCAACCACCTGTTCTACGGCGTCAGGCACGGCATCGAGCGGCGCGGATCGGCGATGCCGATGGGTTTCGTCCATCTGCCGCCGCTGCCGGAGCAGGTGGCCGGCGAGGCGGGCCGTACCGGGATGGACCTTGAAACCCAGGAGCGGGCGGCGGTCATCCTGCTGAACGGGGTGAGGGCGATCACGAAGGCCGCCATGGCGTAGGTCGGTCTCGGCCCGAAGGGACGACGCCGACATCATGCCTGAGCGTCGGCATACGGTGTCGGAGTTCGCCCTTCGGTCGAAGTCCGACCTACGCGACGATCTTCGCGGCGATCGGAATCATTCCGCCGCAAGCGGCCGGACACCAACCAGCCGCTCGTAATGATAGGTCAGTTGCTCGATCCTGCCGAGCAATTGCTGGTTGGTCGTCTCAAGCGTGTCCTTGACCAGGCTCCCGTCGCGCTACAAGCGGGCAATGCCGGCCTTCATGCCGGCAACCTAGCAGCGCAGTTCACCGATCTGGATGTCGATTGCCGCGACCTTGTCCAGCAAAGCCGTCAGCAGATCCCTTGCTTCCTGAACCATCAGCCTTCCCCGAGCTATCCACGATAAAGGATAAGCGTCATTCCAAGGTATGTGGATAATCGCTTGTCATATGAGGAACAGGCGGGGACCTTCTCACCCGGCACGCATCGTTGCCCTGGCTTTCAGCCAATTGGCTGAGGTTGCAATCTCGGCGCAAAGAGCTAGGTTTTGGCGCCATCCTAGAAAAAGCGCGCCACGGCGATTTATACCGGTGATTGAATAATGGAGCTTCGATAGTGCCGACCTTGGACCTGTCCGATCCGGCCGTCTACAGGTCGCTGTTCGAGGCTTCGCCGAATCCATACGTCCTGCTTGACCGTGGCCTCACCATCCTCGGCTGCAACGACGCCTATCTCAAGGTCACCGGGCGCACCCGCGAACAGATCGTCGGGCGCAACATGTTCGACGCCTTTCCCGGAGGCGACAACGAGGCGCAGCTCCGCGCCTCGTTCGAGCGGGTGCTGCGGACGCGGCAGATGGACGCGATCGCGTTCATCCCCTATGCCATCGCCCGGACGACGCCCGAGGGAACCTGGCTGGAGGAGCGGTTCTGGAGCGCCACCCACACGCCCCTGCCGAACAGCCAGGGAAACGTGGGCCTGATCCTGCAGCACACCGTGGACGTCACCGAACTGCACCGCCTGAAGGAGGTGGTCGCCCTGGGCGACGGCGGGGACATCCCGTCGGGACCGCGCGAACAGGTGGAAAGCGACCTGCTGCGCCGGGCCCAGGCCGTCCAGAAAACCAACCTGAGCCTGGATGCCGAGCTTGAGCGGCTGCACAGGCTGTTCACCCAGGCGCCCGGCTTCATCGCGGTCATCAGCGGCCCGGACCATGTGTTCGAACTCGCCAACGACGCCTACTACAGGCTCGTCGGCCGCCGGGACATCCTCGGCAAACCGGTGCGCGAAGCGCTGCCGGACGTGGAAGGCCAGGGCTTCTACGAGTTGCTGGACCAGGTCCATTCGACCGGGCAGGCGTTCGTCGGCCGCGACATGCGCCTGCTGGTCCAGCCGGACCCCGATGCGGCCGCCACCGAGCTGTTCGTGGATTTCGTCTACCAGCCGGTCCTGAAACCGGACGGTACCGTTTCGGGCATCTTCGTCCAGGGCCATGACGTGACCGACCGGAAGCGAGCCCGGGACGAGCTGATGAAGTACCAGACCGACCTGGAGGCGCTGGTGCGGGAGCGCACCCTGGCCCTGGAGAGGAGCGAGGCGGAGCGCGCCCAGGCCGAGGCGGCGCTTCGCCAGGCCCAGAGGCTGGAGGCGATCGGCAAGCTGACCGGCGGCGTGGCCCACGATTTCAACAACCTGCTCCAGGTGATCGGGAGCAACCTGGACCTGCTGCAGCACGAGTTCACCGGCGATCCCGCCGCCACCGCGCGCCGGCTGGACTCGGCGATGGGTGCGGTCCAGCGCGGCGCCCGGCTGGCGTCCCAGCTCCTCGCCTTCGCCCGCCGGCAGCCGCTGGAGCCGCGCCCGGTCAGCCTGGGGCGCCTGCTGCGCGGCATGGACGACCTGCTGCGCCGGGCGCTGGGCGACGGGATCGAGGTGGAGACGGTGATCGCCGGCGGCCTGTGGAGCATGCTGGCCGATCCCAACCAGGTGGAGAACGTGATCCTGAACCTGGCGATCAACGCCCGCGACGCGATGGACGGCACCGGGCGCCTGACGCTGGAAGCCGGCAACGCGATGCTGGACGACCTCTACGCGCTCCAGCATCCGGAGGTCACGGCGGGCCAGTACGTGATGCTGGCGGTATCGGACACTGGCTGCGGCATGTCCCAGGACCTGATGGAGCGCGCCTTCGAGCCCTTCTTCACGACCAAGCCGGAGGGCAAAGGCACCGGAATGGGGCTGGCCATGGTCCACGGCTTCGTCAAGCAGTCGGGCGGCCACGTCAAGCTGTACAGCGAGGTCGGGCACGGCACGACCGTGAAGATCTACCTGCCGCGCTCCCGCCAAGTCGCGGAGGAACCCGCGCCGGAGCTGCGCGGCGGTCCGGTGGCGGGCGGCACCGAGACCGTGCTGGTGGTCGAGGACGATTCCCAGGTGCGCGCGGCCACGGTGGAGATCCTGGCCGGCCTGGGCTACCGCGTGCTCCAGGCGGCCGACGCGCAGAGCGCCCTGGCCGTCATCCGCAGCGGCGTGCCGGTGGACCTGCTGTTCACCGACGTCGTGATGCCCGGCCCCCTGAGGAGCCCGGAGCTGGCCCGGCAGGCGCGCGAGACGCTGCCTGACCTCGCCGTGCTCTTCACGTCCGGCTATACCGAGAACGCCATCGTCCACGGCGGGCGGCTCGATCCCGGTGTCCAGCTGCTGAGCAAGCCCTATCGGCGGGAGGACCTGGCGCGCCGGATCCGGCACCTGCTGGCCAACCAGCGGCAGCGGCAGGCGGCGCGTCCGGTTCCGCTGGCCCCGGCCGCCGCCCGGCCGGGGCGCGTGGAGGAGCCGTCGCAGGGCCTGCGCGTGCTTCTGGTCGAGGACGACGCGATCATCCAGGCTTCCACCATGGACATGCTCGAGGCGCTGGGACACAGCGTGACGGCGGTTTCGGACGCCGACGCGGCGATGAGCGCGCTGGATGGCGGCCGCATCGACGTGCTGTTCACCGACATCGGGTTGCCGGGACGATCCGGCCTGGAGCTGGCCCGCGAGGCGCTGGAAGGATACCCCGGCCTGCGGATCATCGTCGCCTCGGGCTATGGCGGCGCGGTCCGGGACGGCCGGGGGGAAGCGGGGCTGGACGCGGTGTTCCTGCCCAAGCCCTACACCCGCAACGGTATCCGCAAGGCGTTCCAGTCGCTGCCGAAACCGGCCTGAGCGGGGCCATGCCGCGCATCCTGAACGAACGCCCCTCGGACGCCCCGGCATTGCCGTCCGTGGACCGCAGGGTCTTCAGGCTGATGCTGCCCTTCCTGTGGCCGCGCGACGACCGCGGGCTGCGGGTCCGGCTGGTGGTGTCCATGGCGCTGCTGTGCCTGACGGCGGCACTCAACGCGACGGTGCCGATCCTGTTCGCCCGCGCGGTGGACAGGATCTCGGCCCCGGCGGGGACGGAACTGGCCGTGGTCCCGGTCGCCCTGCTGCTGGCCTACGGCGCCATGCAGTGGCTCGCCAAGGTGTTCAACGAGCTGCGCTGGGCGCTGTACGGCCCGATCGAGCAGCGGATGCAGCGCCACATGGGCATGGCCGTGTTCCGCCATGTCCACGAGCTGAGCCTGCGGTTCCACTTGGGCCGGCGCACCGGCCAGATCAGCCGGGTGCTCGACAACGGCATGCGCGGGATCCGCGAGCTGCTGTTCGACGTGGTCTTCCTGATCCTGCCGCTGTTCGCCGAGATCGCGATCATCTGCGCCGTGCTGCTCGGGTCGTTCAGCGCGGCCTTCGCCGGGATCACCGTGGCGACCCTGGCGCTCTACGGGGTCTGCCTGGTGATCGGGTCGGAATGGCTGCGCCGGCGCCAGCGCCGGGCGGTCGCGGAAGGCGCCGAGGCGCACGGCAAGGCGGTGGACAGCCTGCTGAACTATGAAACCGTCAAGTATTTCGGCAACGAGGAGCATATCGCCGGCCGCTACGAGGGGGCGCTTCGCGAGGTCGAGCGGCTGACCGTCAACGCCATGCTGTGGCGCAGCCTGACCGGGATCCTTCAGGTCTCGATCCTGGGGGCGGGGCTGACCGCGATGATCCTGCTGGCGGCGCGCCAGGTGGCGGCCGGTGCCATGACGGTCGGCGACTTCGTGCTGGTCAACACCTATCTGCTCCAGCTGATCCGCCCGCTCGACCGGCTGGGCCAGCTCTACCGCTCGATCAAGCAGTCGCTGACCGACGTGGAACAGATGCTGGAGCTGCTGAACCAGCCGTCCGAGGTGGCCGACGCGCCGGACGCGGCCACCCTGCCCGACGGCCCCGGCCGGCTGCGGTTCGACCGGGTCGGCTTCGCCTACGACCCGCGCCGGCCGGTGCTGAGGGACGTCTCGTTCGAGCTGCCGCCGGGCGGGACGCTGGCGATCGTGGGGCCGAGCGGCGCCGGGAAATCGACGATCGGGCGCCTGCTGTTCCGGTTCTACGACCCGACGTCGGGCCGCATCCTGTTCGACGGCGCCGACATATCCTCGGTGACCCAGTCGAGCCTGCGCGCCGCGATCGCCGTGGTGCCCCAGGACACGGTGCTGTTCAACGACACGATCCTGTACAACATCGCCTTCGGCCGGCCGGGAGCCTCGCGGGCGGAGGTCGAGCGGGCTGCCCGCCTCGCCCGGATCCATGAATTCATCACCGGCCTGCCCGACGGCTACGACAGCCTGGTCGGCGAGCGCGGGCTGAAGCTGTCGGGCGGGGAGAAGCAGCGGGTCGCGATCGCCCGCGCGATCCTGAAGCGGCCCCGCTTGTTCCTGTTCGACGAGGCGACCTCCGCGCTGGACAGCCATACGGAGCTGGCGATCCAGCAGAGCCTGCGCGAGGTCAGCCGCGGCACCACGACGGTCGTGATCGCCCACCGGCTGTCCACCGTGGTCCATGCCGACGAGATCCTGGTGCTGGAGGACGGCCGGGCGGTGGAACGCGGCACCCATGCGGCCCTGCTGGCGCGGGACGGGGCGTACGCGGCGCTGTGGGCGCGCCAGCAGGCCGACCGCGACGCGGCGGAGTGAGGCTGGGGTTCTTTGCCACAGATAACGGCGATGGGCAGCGATGCCGCCCGGGTTGTGTCTCATTCTACTTCTTATACTTCATGTTCTTATACTTCATGTTCTTATACTTCATGCGCGGGCTTGACCCGCGCATCCACGCGCAAACCAGCGTGAAGGAGTTCGCGCGTGGATGACCGGATCAAGTCCACGGCTGTCCGGCACGATACTTGCTAATCAACCATTGAGAACATTCCTGGCGACTTTTTTCTCCTTAGGTTCGTCATCCGCGGGCTTGACCCGCGGATCTCAAAGCACGGAGGCTTCGATGCTTCCCGCGAACGATGGCCGGATCAAGTCCGGCCATGACGAAAACGGAGTGATTTTGCCAGAAATTAACCCTTTCTCAGAATAAGCAATCTCCGGGCCGGACAACCGTGGATCAAGTCCGGTCATGATGAAATGGGAAATTCTCGTTTGTCCGGCCCGCTGTAGATAATCACAACGGTCTTCGCTCAGCGGCGGCTGCGGGCCAGGACGGCGAGCTGGAAGAAGGCGCGGGCGCAGATGGTCTCGTCGGGCATGTTGGTGCGCTTGCAGTCGGCCTCGGCGTCGGTCAGGCGGTCCAGCCCCTGGCGGAGCGCCGCCGGGGTCCAGCGCCGGACCTGTCCGGTGAACTGGTTCTTGACCTTGAAGAACAGCGGCGGGCGCAGGGTGGCGACGGCGCGCTCCACCGAGTCGCCCTTCTCCACCTGGGCCACGACCAGCTGGAGCCGCTGGAAATGCCGCTGGGCGGAGCGGAGGATCGGCACCGGGCTCATGCCCTCCGCGAACAGGCGGCGGAGCGCGCGGTCCACGCCGGCGAAGTCGCCGTCGCCGGCGGCCCAGGAGGGCGCGTCCATCTCCAGCGCGCCGCTGTCGCCGATGCAGGCCTGGGCGTCCTCCAGCTCGACCCGGCGGCCGCCCTCGCCCATGTAGGTCACCAGCTTCTCGACCTCGCCGCGGGCGATCATGCGGTCGCCCACCAGGTTGGCCGCCAGGAAGTCGCGGGCGTCGGCGCTGACCGTCAGCTTGTGGGCCGCCAGCATGCCGGCGATGGTGTCGGCCAGCGCCGATTCGTCCTCCACGTAGCAGGGGATCGGGGCGCCGGCCGGGGCGTTCTCGAACAATGCCCGCAGCTTCGATCCCTTGGACAGGTCGCCGGCCTCGACCACCACCATGCTGTCGCCGCCGGGCAGCGACTCGAACAGGGAGGCGAAGGCGCCGGTCACGCCGTCGTCGGCATCGCGGATGCGGATCAGGCGCCGGCCGCCGGTCAGGGACATGGCGGCCACCTCGTCGGCCAGCCGCGCCGGGTCCTTGGCAACGGCGGAGCCGAGCATGTCCACCACGCGGAACGGGTCGTGCTGGTCCTCGACCACGCCGCGGGAGACGGTGTCGGCCCGCTCGCGCACCAAGCCGCCGTCGGGGCCGTAGAACAGCACCGCCCGGACGTTGGGGTCGGGACGGCGGACGAACCCCTCGATCCGGCCGGCCGGGATCTTCATCGCCTACATCCCCTGGCGGGCCGCGGGATCAGACCACCACATTGACGATCCGGTTGGGCACATAGATCAGCTTGCGGATCGGTTTGCCGTCCATCGCCCGCTGGACGTTGGCGTCGGCCAGCGCCGCCTCGCGCGCGGCGTCCTCGGCGGCGTCGCGCGGCAGGGGGATCTGGGCGCGCAGCTTGCCGTTGACCTGCACCGCGACCACGACGCTCTCGTCCACCACCAGGGCCGGGTCGGCCTCGGGCCAGGGCGACTCGGTCAGCAGGGTGGAATGCCCCAGCCCCTGCCACAGCTCCTCGCCCAGATGGGGCATCATCGGGCCGATCAGCTTGACCAGGGTCTCGTAACCTTCCCGCAGCACCCAGTCCTCGCCGGCGCCCTTGCCATCCAGCTCGGCCAGGGCGTTGGTCAGCTCGCGGGCGCGGGCGACGGCCTTGTTGAAACGGAACTTCTCGACGTCGTCGCCGAAGCCGTCGATCGTCTTGTGGACGATCCGGCGGACCGCCTGTCCCTTCTCGGAGATCTCCGCCGGGGCCGGGGTGCCGGAGGCGGCCAGGGGCACCGCCGGCTCGGTGATCAGCCGCCAGACGCGGGCGACGTAGCGCCAGGCGCCGTCGATGCCCGATTCGGTCCATTCCAGGTCGCGTTCCGGCGGGCTGTCGGACAGCAGCAGCAGCCGCATGGTGTCCGCGCCGTAGGTGTCGATGATGTGCTCCAAGCCGACGACGTTCTTCTTCGACTTGCTCATCTTCTCCAGCCGGCCGGCCTCCACCGCCTCGCCGGTGCCGCGCTTGACGGCTTGGCCGTCCCGCTGCTCGACCTCCTCCGGATAGAGCCACTGGCCGGAGGCGTCGCGGTAGGTCGCGTGGGTCACCATGCCCTGGGTCATCAGCCCCGCGAAGGGCTCGGCCACGGCGAGGTAGCCGCAGTCCTTGAGGGCGCGGGTGAAGAAGCGGGAATAGAGCAGGTGGAGCACCGCATGCTCGACGCCGCCGATATACTGGTCCACCGGCAGCCAGTAGTCGGCAGCACCCCGGTCGAACGCGGTCGCCGTGTCGTGCGGCGAGCAGAAGCGCGCGAAGTACCAGGAGCTTTCGAAGAAGGTGTCGAAGGTGTCGGTCTCCCGCCGGGCCTCGCCGCCGCAGGTCGGGCAGGTCGTGTGCTTCCAGGTCGGATGGTGGTCCAGCGGGTTGCCCGGCTGGTCGAAGCTGACGTCGGTCGGCAACTCCACCGGCAGATCCTGTTCCGGCACCGGGACGATGCCGCACTTTTCGCAATGGATCACCGGGATCGGGCAGCCCCAGTAGCGCTGGCGGCTGACGCCCCAGTCGCGCAGGCGGTAGATGGTGGTGCCCTCGCCCTTGCCGGCTTCCTCCATGCGGTCGATCACGGCGCGCTTGGCGGCTTCGACCTCCATCCCGTCGAGGAAGGCGGAGTTCGCCAAGTGGCCGGGACCGACATAGGCCTCGGTCCCGACCTCGAACGCGGCCGGGTCGGCACCGTCGGGGACGACGACGGGCAGCACGGGCAGGCCGTACTTGCGGGCGAAGTCCAGGTCGCGCTGGTCGTGGGCCGGGCAGCCGAAGATGGCGCCGGTACCGTATTCCATCAGCACGAAGTTGGCGACGTGGACCGGCACGGTCCGGCCCTCGACGAAGGGGTGGATCGCCTTGAGCCCGGTGTCGAAGCCCAGCTTCTCCGCCGTCTCGATCGCCGCCTCGCTGGTGCCGATGCGGTTGCATTCCGCGATGAAGGCCGCGAGGTCGGGATTGGACGCCGCCAGCCGGGCCGCCAGCGGATGGTTGGGTGACACCGCGACGAAGCTGGCGCCGAACAGCGTGTCGGGCCGGGTGGTGAAGACCTCGATCTTTTCCGGATCGTCCGCCAGGTCGAAGGTGAAGCGCAGGCCGGAGGACTTGCCGATCCACTTCTCCTGCATGGTCCGGACCTTGTCCGGCCAGCGGTCGAGCGTACCGATGGCTTCCAGCAGCTCGTCGGCGTACTGGGTGATCTTGAGGAACCACTGGCTGAGCTTGCGCTTCTCGACCGGAGCGCCGGAGCGCCAGCCGCGGCCGTCGATCACCTGCTCGTTGGCCAGCACGGTGTTTTCGACCGGGTCCCAGTTGACCCAGCTTTCCTTGCGGTAGGCCAGGCCCGCCTTCAGGAAGTCCAGGAAGATCTTCTGCTCGTGGCGGTAGTATTCGGGCGCGCAGGTCGCGATCTCGCGCGTCCAGTCATAAGCCAGGCCCAGCGTCTTGAGCTGGGCGCGCATGGTCGCGATGTTCTCGTAGGTCCAGGTCGCGGGATGCACCTTGTTGGCGATCGCGGCGTTCTCCGCCGGCAGGCCGAAGGCGTCCCAGCCCATGGGATGGAGCACGTTGAAGCCGCGCGCCCGCTTGTAGCGCGCCACCATGTCGCCGATGGCGTAGTTGCGGGCATGGCCGACATGGAGCCGCCCCGACGGGTAGGGGAACATCTCCAGCACGTAGTATTTCGGCCGGGAGGGGTCCTCGTGGGCGACGAAGCTTCCGTGCTCGTCCCAGACCGCCTGCCACTTGGCTTCCGTTTCCTTGGAGTTGTACCGCGACATGAACCATTCCTCACCGCGCCCCGATGCCCAAGCAGGGCGGGCGACACTTCACCGATGCACTATCGTCTATCGTCGGCCCCGGCCGATCGTTCCCGCCGGAGCCCTGAAAATCCCCGCCTCGGGAAGCCTATTGGCTGTCGGCGGTCTGCGCGATCCGGATCTGGCGGGCGCGCGTCAGGATGGTGTCCTCCAGCCGGCTCGCCGTTTCCGTGCTGACGCCCGAGTCCCGCCATTCGCCGCCGTTGGGTCCGGTCCCGGCGCGCTGCTGCCGGAAGACGCTGACCCGCACCCCGTCGGCGCGGAGCTGCCGGTCGAGGATGTAGAGGTTGACCTTGAACCGCTCGTTCGGCGTTTCCGGCGGGGAATACCAGTCGGTCAGGATCACGCCGCCGAACGGATCGGCCGAGGCGATCGGCATGAAGGCCAGCGTGTCGAGCGAGGCGCGCCACAGGTAGCTGTTGACGCCGATGCCCTGGCCGTCCTGCGGCCCGGACTCGGCGCGGCGCGGGCCGAGCAGCGTGAAGCCGCCCTCGCCGCCCAGCAAGCTGCCGTAGCGGTACCGCTTGTCCTCGTCCGGATCGGGGAACTTGGCTTCCGGCTGGACGCCGCCGCAACCGCTCAGCAGCAGCGTTGCGCCGAGCACGCCCAGCAGGGCTGCGGCCGACTTGCGCCGGGTCGGCGCCCCGGGGGTGTTGCGCATCTGAACGGTGGAAAGCGGAAAACGGGCCATTTTGTCTGACATCTCTGCGGTTCGGGCGCCGGAAATTAGACCAAAGGCGTGTGCGAGCGCAAGCGATCGGTCAAACGGGATGCTCCGAAGGGGGCTGCGGGTCCCCGCCCCTGCCGGCCGCCGGACGATGACCGGGTCAAGCCTGGTCATGACGGAGGGGGGAGGGGGGAGCGGGAGCGGCTCGGTGCGCTCTCCGACTCTCCCGCTTCCTTTCCGCTTCCCTTTCGCTTCCTTTCCGCTTCCCTTCCTCCCCATTCGTCATAGCCGGGCTTGACCCGGCTATCTCCCGCAGGCGGCAGCGAGGCGTCTCCATGCAGGACGATGACCGGGTCAAGCCCGGTCATGACGGAAAGGGGGTGGCGGGTGCCTGTTGGGAAGGGGAGCGGAGGCCGCGGCGAAAGGGGACGGAAGGCCGTGGGGAAAGGAAGGGGACACAGGCCCCCCAGCAAAAAGGAGAAGCGCCGGTCACTTCATCAGGTCCTCGTACAGGTCCCTCCATTCCGGATTGGCGGCGACGATCAGCGCCACCTTCCACGCCCGTGGCCAGTGCTTGATGTTCTTCTCGCGCTGGATCGCGAGGCGGATGTCGTGTGCCGCTCGATCCACACCAGACGCTGTATGTTGTAGCGCTTTGTGAAGCCGTCCGACGCGCGTTCGCGGTGCTCTTAAACGCGTCGGGCGAGATCGGCAGTGACGCCGACATAGAGCGTTCCGTCCGGTCGATTCGCCATCATGTACACCCAGCCGCCAAGCTCCATAAACGCTTCTCTCCGTTTTAGTTACCACATAAGTGGCAAAATTGTTACGGTCTCAGGTTGTCTATGGCGGCGCGATAGAAAGCATTTGCGGCTCATATCCCGAAAATCACAACAATAAGCCGAACGGTCGATAGACCAGAAGTCATTACGGGGAAAACAGATGCGCAAGCTCCTTCTCGCCACGACCGCCACCGCAGCCGTCTGCGCGTTCGCCGCGCAGGCCCAGGCGCAGGTCACCGTCACCCTTGGCGGCTACACCGAGTTCTTCGCCGCGACCTATGACGACGACACCGGCTCCGACCGCACCAGCCGGGAGTTCCAGCTGGAGACCGAGATCGTGATCAGGGCCGACGGCAAGGCCGACAACGGCCTGCTGTACGGCACCAAGGTCGAGCTGCAGAACGGCACGACCAACAGCGTCGGCACCGACGAGGCTTCGGTTTATCTGGGCGGCACCTGGGGGCGGCTTGAGCTGGGCGATTTCGACGGCGCGTCCGACACCCTGAAGATCTACGCGCCCGTGGTCGGCGTGGAGCAGATCGACGGCGACTATTCCGACTTCGCGGGCGGCCAGCCGAACTTCGGCATGCATATCCCGAACAGCGGCGACTCGACCAAGATCATGTACCTGACCCCGCGCATCGCGGGCTTCCAGGCCGGCGCCAGCTACACGCCGGAAGCCGACAACCAGGCGCAGAGCGTCGTCGCGCTCAAGACGACCAGCACCTACAAGGACGTCGGCGAGTTCGGCATCAACTATACCGGCGAGTTCTCGGGCCTGGGCGTGGCGCTCGGCGCCACCCTGACCACGGCGTCCAGCGGCACCAACAGCGGGGTCGAGGACTTCACCGCCTGGAACCTGGGTGCCCAGTTCACCTTCGGCGGCTTCGCCTTCGGCGGCGGCTATGTCGATGCCGGCGACTTCCTGCTGCCGACCACGGGCGCCATCGACGACGACCAGACCGCCTGGCATGTCGGCGGCAGCTATACCGCCGGCCCGGTCGCCGTCGCCGCCAGCTACCTGAACGCCCAGGGCTATACGGCAGCATACGGCGGTTCGACCGACTACAGCGACGACTATCAGGCCTTCAGCGTGGGCGCCACCTACGCACTGGCCCCCGGCATGATCCTGGAGACCGAAGTCACCTTCTTCGAGGACGACGTCCTGACCGGCACCCGCGGCGCCACGGTCAAGGGCAACAACGACGGCTACGTCTTCGTGGTCGGCACCCGCCTCGACTTCTGATCCCGGCGGATACTCGCCCGCTTCACCGGCCCAGGAACGGCGGCATCCCCGGATGCCGCCGTTTCCGATTCCGGGAGGTCCGACGATGGCGATGTGTCTAACGCGTCACAGTGTGGGCGCTTCTACACGGCCGATGGTAATAGCCGATTGCAAGGATTACCCATAAAGGATTATCCAAATTCGCAGCCCCGAAAGATTGGGTAATTCAAAGGTTCTCCAAGGGAGTCAAAGCAATGAGGAACATCCTCCTCGCCACCACCGCGCTCGCCGCCGTCGCCGGCTTCGCTTCCGCCGCCAACGCACAGATCAAGGTCACCCTGGGCGGCTACACCGAATTCTTCGCGGCCATCTACGACAACAATCTGGTCAACGGCACCGAGCGGGAGTTCCAGCTCGAGACCGAGATCGTGATCAAGGCCGACGGCAAGGCCGACAACGGCCTGCTGTACGGCGCCAAGGTCGAGCTGCAGAACGGCACCACCGCCAGCGTCGGCACCGACGAGGCGTCGGTCTATCTCGCCGGCTCCTGGGGCCGTATCGAGATGGGCGACTTCGACGGCGCCGCCGACACCCTGGCGATCTACGCCCCGCTGACCGGCGTCGACGCCCTCGACGGCGACGGGCTTGATTTCATTTCCGTCACCGGCGTGACGTTCCCCGGCAAGACCGGCACCTACGAACTGGGCCGTACGCCCTGGGGCGCCGCCATCAAGGCGCCGGACAGCAGCGACGCGACCAAGATCATGTACCTGACCCCGCGCTTCATGGGCTTCCAGGGCGGCTTCAGCTACACCCCGGAGAACGGTGACGAAGCGCAGAACGTCGTCACCACCAAGAACACCTCGGGCTACTCCGACTTCCTGGAATTCGGCCTGAACTATGTCGGCGAGTTCAGCGGCGTGTCCGTCTCCGCGAGCGCCACCGGCACCAGCGGCAACGGCAAGGGTGCCACCGGCACCCCGGCCCTGAAGGACTTCACCGCTTGGCAGCTCGGCGGTCAGGTCGGCTATGCCGGCTTCAAGTTCGGCGGCAGCTACATCGACGCCGAGAACTTCAACGTTCCGGTCCGGACCGACAGCGGCGACCAGCATGCCTGGAACGTCGGCGCCACCTACACCACCGGCCCGGCCACCGTCGGCCTGTTCTACTCGGACTCCGAGGGCTACAAGCGCGCTCCGGGCACCTACGCCGACAGCTACGAGCTCTATGGCCTGAGCGGCACCTACGTCCTGGCTCCGGGCTTCCTGATCCAGTCCGACCTGATGTACCTCGAGGAAGACCTGAAGACGAGCGCCGCCGCGACGGCCGCCTCCAACAAGGTCAGCACCGACGGCTACGTCTGGGTCGTCAGCACCCGCCTGAACTTCTAAGAACCGCCCGGCCCTCGCGGGCCGGAGGTCCTGGAGGCTTCGGAACCGGGGCGGTGGTGCGAACCACCGCCCCGTTTTCGTTGGGCAAAGGCTATCGGGCCCAATCGTCGTGGATACTCCTTGACGTAATAACGGACGTTATTACATGATTGGACAGTCACAGAGGCGAGGCCACCATGCACACGACCAAACTGACCAAGATCGGCAATTCGACTGGCCTGACCGTACCCCGCGACGTGCTTGCCTCGGCCGGGCTGAGCCGAGGCGACGAGGTCGCAATCGACGTCCGGGATGGAAAGATCGAGATCACCAAGGCGGATGACGGATACAATCAGGCGATGGAGATCGGACGGCGCTTCGCGGCACGCTATCGCCGCACCATGGCGATCCTTTCAAAATGAGCCCGGCCGGAATGAGCCCGGTTGTCGAAGAAGCGACGATCCAGGGCCGGCGCTTCCTGAACCCGCCTTTGCAGGCGCTCCTCGACCTTCATGGCGAATTGCTGGCGGAGCATGGCGGGGCTCCGGGATTGCGCGATCGTGGAGGGCTGGAGGCATCGCTGGCCCGGCCTTTCCAACTCATCGCCTACGGTGACGACAGGCTGACGATCTTCGACCTGGCGGCGGCATTGTGCGTCAGCATATGCCGAAGCCATCCTTGCGTGGACGGCAACAAGCGGGCAGCCTTCGTGGCGCTCGGCGTCACGCTCGGCCTGAACGGGTTCGAACTCGACGCGACCGAGCGCGAAGCGGCCGACAGGATCCTGGATCTCGCCGCGGGCGCGCTGTCGGAAGACAGGTTCCGCGACTGGGTGGCCGACCACTCCTATCCCATCGACCCCGATCCCTGATCACGCCACCTCGACCACCTTCATGTTGGACAGGTCGGTCAGCAGCTGGCGGCGGGCCTTCTCGTTCAGGCCGGGATGCGCCTGGGCCAGTTCGGTCTCAGTGAAGCTCTCGCGGCCGACGACCCAGGAAACCGGACCTTCGGCGCCCGGCGGGATCGGCACCGCGCGGCGGTCGTCGCCGAGCTGCCAGCCGGCCGGGCCGCGGGTCACCTTGAGGCTGGCGCTGCGGCGGCGCCAGCGCTTCGCCAGGGCGTCGCCCGGCAGGTCGAGCGAGCCCCGGTCGTAATGGTACGCGCGCATGAAGGCGGCGAACTGCTGGACGACGGCCGGCTCGCGCACATACTCCGCGACCCGGGCGCCAAGCGCCGCCAGATGCTCCGCCATGGCTCCGTCCGGAGCGTCGGGCCGGGGCACGGTGCGGCGGAACAGGGGGTCCTGCACCGCCCGCTCGAACAGCATGCTGATCAGGTCGAGCCCGATCACCGAGGTCAGGCCGAAGGCGATGTGGATCGCGGTCTCGGCCGAGGCCAGCGCGTCGTGGTACCAGCCCCGCGGCAGGTACAGCACGTCGCCCGGCTTCAGCGTGACCTCCAGGCTGACCGGGCCCTTGTGCTTGTCGTGGAACTCCTGCCCCAGGGTCTTGAAGAAGGGATGGGCGATCGGGTCCTCGAAATGGCGCTGGTAGATCCGCCAGGTCTTCTGCCCCTCCACATGCAGGGCATAGACGTCGTGGGTGTCGAAATGGCTGCCGAACGCCTGGTGCGCCCGCCACGAGCAATAGAGATTGGCCTGCGCCTTGCCGCCGAGGCCCTGCTCCAGCGCGTTGGCGACCGCCTTCAGGCCGGGGGTCAGGCTGTCGATGTCGTTGCACACCAGCGAGGCGCCGCGCCGCAGCCAGGTGCCGACCTTGTCCAGGTCGGCCATCATGGCCTCCCGCCCTTCCCGGTCCAGTCCCGGCCGGCAATAGTCCGGGGCTTCGAGGATGCGGGTGTCGAGCACGAGCTGGAGCGACTTGGACGACCACAGGCCGGACTGGCCGAGCAATCCCGACAGCGTCCGCCAATCCATGACCGAGGCCAGCTTGCCGGCAGCACCGGGGATGTGGAGAGGCTTTCGGCCGTGATAGTCGCGGAAGAACTCCTCCACCGTCAGCGGGTGAAGGATGTCGGCAAGGCTGGCGATCGTCTCGGACATGGGGTCCCTCTCTCGCGGGTCCGATCCGGTCCGGGGGTGAAATCCGGTCAAGCCTCTGTTCGGGAAGGCGGCAGGATCACGGATGGACACGGATAGGCACGGATGAACACGGATGCGTTTTCTTGCCGATCGAATATCAGGCCGGGGGACGAATCCACCAGGGGGAAATGATATCCGTGCCCATCCGTGCCTATCCCGTTCATCCGTGATCCCGGCACGTTCGGCGGCAGGGGAGCCGGGGCCGCCCTCCGGGTTGGGTCTTGCCGTTTCCGGCCCGATGCGCGACAAGACGGATCATGATGACCATAGATACGCCCACACCCGAGTCCGGGTCCGACGTCGCCGCCAACCTGGCGGCCGTGCGCGACGCCATCGCCGAGGCCGCCCGCGAGGCGGGGCGCGATCCCGCCGGCGTCACGCTGGTCGCCGTCGGAAAGGTACAGCCGGTCGAAAAGCTGGAGGCGGCGCTTGAGGCGGGCCAACGCGTGTTCGGCGAGAACAGGGTGCAGGAGGCCAAGGCCAAGTTCCCGGCGCTCCGCGAGCGCTATCCCGACATCGAGCTTCACCTGATCGGTCCGCTCCAGACCAACAAGGTGAAGGAGGCGGTGGCCCTGTTCGACGTGATCCAGACCGTGGACCGGCCGAAGCTGGCCAAGGCGCTGGCCGAGGAAATGGCGAAGCAGGGCCGGCGGCCGGCCTGCTACGTCGAGGTCAATACCGGGGCGGAGCCGCAGAAGGCCGGCATCCCGCCGGAGGAGGTCGGCGCCTTCCTGGAGACCTGCCGGACCGAATACGGGCTGCCGGTCTCCGGCCTGATGTGCATCCCGCCGGCGGACGAGGAGCCCGCCCTGCATTTCGCGCTGCTGTCCGACCTGGCGAAGCGCCACGGCCTGCCCGTCGTCAGCATGGGCATGAGCGGCGACTATGAGACGGCGGTGCGGTTCGGCGCCACGCATGTCCGCGTCGGCACCGCGATCTTCGGCGCCCGGCCGCCGAAGGAATAGGGGACGGCGGAAAAACCGGTCAGCCGGCGACGGTCAGGCGGTCGCCCGGGCGGCAGTCGCGCAGGAGGGCCAGGAGGTCGGGCAGCGCCAGGGCGACGCAGCCGGCGGTCGGCTCGTAGTCGGGCTTGGCCACATGCATGAAGACGGCGCTGCCCTCGCCGGGGACCACGGGGTCGTCGTTGTGGCCGATCACCACCACGACATCGTACAGGCCGTCGGCCCGCCACATCTCCTCATGGCTGGGGGCGAAGGGTAGCTTGACGGGGCGGTTGTAGTCGGGGACGGCGGGATCGTCGCACCAGCCGTCGTCGGGGGCGATGGGCGCGACGGGGAGCCCGGTTTCGGGCGCGGCCAGCCGGTCCGGGCGGTAGAGCACCCGGCGCAGGGGGAAGCTGCCGACCGGCGTGGCGCCGTCGCCCTCGCGCTTGCCGGCGCTGATGCCGCCGCGGCCGAGCGCGCAGCGGAAGCTGCCGCCGGTCCAGGTCAGGACGCCGTCCCGTGAAACCTCGATATCCATGTCCCTTGCCTATCCGACGCGGGCGATCCGATCAATAGCTGCCGCGGGCGGCTCCGGGGGACGCGCCGGCGGGAGCGGCGGCGGTGCCGGTGCGGGCGCCCTGCCGGTACTTGTCCAAGGCGTTCATCATCATGTCGGCGACCAGTTCGGGCGGGATCGCGGCTGGTCCGCCGGGGGGCCAGCTCGCGCTCTGGGACGCGGGAGGGGACGGGGCGGGAGCGGCGGCCGGGGCGGGCGTCTTCTCCGCGGCCTGGGCCGCCGCGAGCTGGGCGGAGGCCCGCTGAGCCGGCAGCTTCTCCAGGTGGGCGCCCGGCCCGGTCGCGATGGGCGGCGCCGACTTCGGCTGGAGGCCCGCGACCCGCTTGGGCACCGCGAAGAACTTCGAGTCGGTCTCCCCCGGCCGGCGGGACGCGGGAACCGGGTTGGGCGCCACCGCGGCCGGGATCAGCACCTCTCCGGCCGGCGCCGCCTCCGCCATGGCCGGCGGGACGGGAGGGGTCTTGTCCGACGGGACGGCGGCGGGGGTGGCCGGGAGGGCGGCAGGAGCAGCGGCGGGAGGTGCCGCCGCCGTGGCCGCCGCCGGGGCCGAAGGCTGGGGGGCTTCCGACGACGCCACCTGGGGCGCCACCTGGGGCGCCTCGGCCGCCGGCTCCTCGTCGCCGGAGCCGGTGACCATGGCCATCAGGTGCTCGCCGGGGTCCTTGCCGGTCGTCTCGGCGATGATGGCGCTGCCGACGCCGGCGACCAGGCCGATGATTCCGCCATAGATCCCGCCGCCGATCACCCGCGACACCCCCTTGATGGTGTCGCCGGTCAGTTCGCGGTAGACCGTATTGACCACAGGGATGTGCTGGAGCGGATTGACGATATCGACGAAGTCCCAGAAGGACATGTCGACCTCCCCGGTATCCGGCATCTCGTTCTCGGCGACTCCGTTCGGAACCGGGGTTTCCCAGTTCCGGGGCGTCGCGCGGGTGGCGGTCAGGGTATCGATGGACATGGCATGGCCTCCTGCCTGTCCATTAGCAAGGGGCGTGCCAAGGTCCGGAAGGGCCGCGGGAGCGCCTTTTCCGGGCGGCGGGACGCCGCCCCTTCCCGGCAAAAGCTGCCGGTGCCTGGAAAATCCTGCCGGTCAGCCGGCGCTGACCGGCACGGGCGGGTCTTCCAGCATGTCGCGCTCGGTGGTCTTGTCGGGATAGGCGCAGAGGTCGCGCACGACGCAGGCCGGGCAGTCCGGCTTGCGGGCCTTGCAGATGTAGCGGCCGTGCAGGATCAGCCAATGGTGCGCGTGGGGCTTCCAGCGGGCCGGCACGTAGCGCACCAGCTTGCGCTCGACCTCCTCCGGCGTCTTGCCGCGCGCCAGCCCGGTGCGGTTGGAGACCCGGAAGATGTGGGTATCCACCGCGATGGTGGTCTGGCCGAACGCCACGTTCAGCACGACGTTGGCGGTCTTGCGGCCGACGCCGGGCAAGGCTTCCAGCTCCTTCCGCTTGCGCGGCACCTCGCCGCCGTGCTCGGCGACCAGGATCTCCGACAGCTTCATGACGTTCCTGGCCTTGGTGTTGAACAGGCCGATCGTCCTGATGTAGTGGCGAAGCTTTTCCTCCCCCAGGTCGAGCATCTGCTGCGGCGTCTGCACCACCTGGAACAGCGGGCCCGTCGCCCTGTTGACACCCACGTCGGTCGCCTGGGCGGACAGCACCACGGCGACCAGCAGGGTGTAGGGGTTGGTGAACTCCAATTCGGTCTTGGGCGCCGGGTTGTCGGCGGCAAGGCGGCGGAAGAATTCTTCGATGTCGGCTGGCTTCATGACCCTAGGATATCTCCTGGTTCCGCCCCGCGCCAAGGGCCGGCCGATCCGTACCGATCGGTCTTTACCATTTCCTCCGACGCATCATATCCTAGTCCCATGACCGCCATAGCCCATGACGACTCCGCCGAGCCGCGGGTCTTCTTCGACGCGATCCTGCATCCCCACAGGAGCCTGTCGCGGCGGGGATTCGCGATCTTCATGGGAGCCTTCACGGCGATCAGCCTGACGGTCGGCGGATTCTTCTGGCTCCAGGGCGCCTGGCCGGTCTTCGGCTTCTTCGGGCTCGACATCCTGCTGGTCTGGTGGGCTTTCCGCCGGAGCTACCGCAGCGCCCGCATGTACGAGACGGTCCGCCTGACCGAGCATGAGCTGGTGGTCCACCGGGTCGGCGTGACCGGCGACGACCGGTCCTGGAGCTTCCAGCCCTATTGGCTGCGGGTGACCATGGACGATCCCCCCGAGCACGAGAGCCAGGTGACCCTGACCAGCCACGGCCAGACCCTGACCGTCGGCTCCTTCCTGTCGCCGGAGGAGAGGCTGGACTTCGCCAAGGCGCTGAACGAGGCGCTGGGCAAGTGCCGGCGCGTCCATCCCCGCGCCTGAGCGGTACCGCAAGAATCGGGTTGGCCCCGCCCCGGAATCGGCGGCATATGCCGTTCATCCATTGCTGTCCATCGATCCGGGGAGGATGAGATGACCGCTGCCGAACTGACCGAAGACCAGGACCTCCGCAGCCACTACGCCGCCATCGCCGCCGCGATCGACCGGATCGTGGACGGCTACCAGGACCAGCCCTCGCTGGAGGACATGGCCGCGGCGGCCAACATGAGCCCGTTCCATTTCCAGCGCGTGTTCAAGCGCTGGGCCGGGATCAGCCCCAAGCGCTTCGCCCAGTTCGTGACCCTGGGCCATGCCAAGCGTCTGCTGGACGAGGACGGCAGCGTGCTGGATACCGCGCTGGAGGTGGGGCTGTCCGGCCCCAGCCGCCTGCACGACCTGTTCGTCGCATGCGAGGCGATGACCCCCGGCGACTACAAGGCCGGGGCCGCCAGCCTGACGGTCCGCTGGGGCCTGCACGACAGCCCGTTCGGCCGCGCGTTGATGGCGGCCACGCCGCGCGGGCTGTGCTGGCTGAGCTTCGTGATCGACGGCGACGATCGGGCGGCGGTCGCCACCTTCCGGGAGGAATGGGGCGAGTCCGTGCTGGTCGAGGACCCCGCCGCCACCGCCGGGATCGCGGACCGGGTCTTCGGCGGCGTAGCGACGGTAGAGGGGGCGGCGGGAGAGGCGATCCCGCTGGTGCTGCGCGGCACCAATTTCCAAATCAAGGTGTGGGAGGCGCTGCTTCGCATCCCCGCCGGCCGGTTCGTCAGCTACCAGGACCTGGCCCGGGCGGTCGGCCGGCCGGAGGCGCCGCGCGCCGTCGGGGCCGCCGTGGGGCGCAACCCGATCAGCCTGATCATCCCGTGCCACCGGGTGATCCTGAAGTCGGGCGTCGTCCACAATTACCGCTGGGGCGTGCGCCGCAAGAAGGCCCTGCTGGCCTACGAGGCGGCGCGCGCCGCGGGATAAGCCCGACTTACTTCGGTGCCAGGCGCAGGGCGCCGTCCAGGCGGATGACGTCGCCGTTCAGCATGACGTTGCCGATGATGTGCAGCGCCAGGTCGGCGTATTCGCCCGCGTCGCCGAAGCGGTTGGGGAACGGGACCGAGGCGGCGAGGCTGTCCTGGACCTCCTGCGGCATGGTCAGAAGCATCGGCGTGGCGATCAGGCCCGGCGCGATGGTCATGACCCGGATGCCGAAGCGCGCCAGTTCGCGCGCCGCCGGCAGGCCGAGCGCGATCACCCCGCCCTTGGACGAGCCGTAGGCGGCCTGCCCGATCTGGCCCTCGAACCCGGCGACCGACGCCGTGTTGATGATGACGCCCCGCTCCGAGGTCTCCAGCGGGTCGAGCTTGCTCATGTCGTAGGCGGCCAGCCGCATCACGTTGAAGGTGCCGACCAGGTTGATGTCCACCACCCGCTTGAAGGCGGCGAGGTCGAGCGGCCCCTCGCGGCCGACGATGCGACCGGGCGTCGCCACGCCGGCGCAGCTGACCGCGATCCGGGCCGGCCCGTGGGCGTCGCGCGCCGTGGCGAAGGCCGCCTCGGTGCTGGCGGCGTCGGACACGTCGCACTGGACCGCGATCCCGCCGATCTCGTCGGCGACCGCCTGGACGGCATCGACGTTGAGGTCGAACAGGGCGACCTTGGCGCCTTCCGCCGCGAGGCGCCGGGCGGTCTCCGCCCCCATGCCCGAGCCGCCGCCGGTGATGATGGCGGCATGATTCCTGACCTTCATCGGTCTTCCTCCCCTTACACTGTTGGATCGGCCCGCTCTTTAGCAGAGTGGGCGGGCGATTGCAGCACCCGGCGGGGAATGGCGGCGGGGGATGGACGGAACAGCCCGCCGCCCTAGTTTAACAGCGGCCATGCTGTCCGATACCCCCCGCCCCGCCCTCGCGCTCGGCTTCGCCGGGCTTATCCCCTTCTATCTGGGAGCCGTCGCCGTGTGGCTGGCGCCGCTGCCCTGGAACGTCCATGCGCTCCAGGTGCAGGTGCTCTATGCCGCGACGATCCTGTCGTTCCTGGGTGCCGTCCATTGGGGACTGGCGCTGGCGAACTGGGGCGGCGATCCCCCGTCCCCCGGAAATCCGGCGCCCGCCATGACCTGGACCCGCCTGGGCTGGAGCGTGGTGCCGCCGCTGGTGGCCTGGATCGCCGTCGCCCTGACGGCGGTGCCGGCGCTGGTCACCTTCATCGTCGCCTTCGCCGGCATGTATCTCGGCGACCGCGCCGCGGTGCGCTCCGGGCATGCGCCCGCCTGGTACCTGCCGATGCGCGGCGTCCTGACCGTGCTGGTGATCCTGGCGCTCGCCCTGTCGCTCGCCCGGGTGCTGCTGGGCCTGGCGCCCGGTCCGGCCGCCGGCTAGCGGCCGGGGTCGCGGACGCTGGCCGAGGCCGCGGCGGCCGTCCGCTCCCGGCGGGCCAGCGACGCCTCCCGCTGGGCGATGTAGATGGTGGAACCGGCGATGATCCCGGCGCCGACCCAGGCCCACAGGTCCATGGTCTCGCCGAACATGAGGTAGCCGAGCAATGCCGCGAAGGGCAGCTTGGTATAGTCGAACGGCATCATCGCGGAGGCGTCGGCCATGTGGAAGGCGCGGGTCAGCGACAGGTGGCCCAGGGTCGCGACGCCGCCCATGGCGACCAGCCAGACCAGCATCCCCCAGCTCGGCCAGGACCAGACGAACAGCGCCGGGACCAGCGACATCGGCGTCAGGAACAGCACCATGTAGGTCACCATGGCGGTGGTCGACTCGGTCCGCGCCAGCGCCTTGACCTGGAGCGCCGACGCCGCGCTGAAGCAGGCGGACACCAGCACCAGCACCGCCATCAGGTCTATGGCCTCGGCATCGGGCCTGACGATCACGAGGACGCCGAGGAACCCGACGACGGTGGCGGTCCAGCGCCGCAGCCGGACCACCTCGCCCAGGAAGAGCGCCGCGCCCACGGTGGCGAACAGCGGCGTGGTGAAGTTGAGCGCCACCGCCTCCGCCAGGGGCATCACGCTGATCGCGTAGAACCAGGTCAGCATGGCGGCCAGCCCGGTCAGGGCGCGGGTCGAGTAGAGGCCCCATTTGCGGGTCCGCAGGCCGCCCAGCCCCGCCCGCATCAGCCAGGGCAGCATGAAGGCCAGGCTGAAGAAGTTGCGGAAGAAGGTGACCTGGAAAGGGTGCAGCTCGGTCGAGGCATGGCGGATCAGCAGGTTCAGCACCGAGAACAGGGCCGCCGCCGTGACCATCCACAGCGCCCCCTCCACCGTGACGGAGAGCTTGGACGGGAACAGGCGCGTGCTGAAGAAAGCCACTGGGGAGGACTGCCGGATCTGCTGCGGAAAAGAAGGCGGCGGGAAAATCGTATGTGCGACACTATGCCCGTATCCTTCCCGGGGACCAACCGACGGTGGCCGGGAAGGCTTGCGCAGAGCGCAAATCTGCCATGCGGCGTCCCGGTTCCCGGGGGGACCGGCCTATGGTGGGATGGCGAAGCACCGATTTGGGAGGAAACCGAAGATGCAGTTCCTGGTCATCGCCTATGACGGGACCGACGAAGCGGCGCTGGACCGGCGCATGGCGGTCCGCGAGGCCCATATAGAGGCCGCCCGCGCCATGAAGGCTGACGGCAGCATGATCGTCGGCGGCGCCATCCTGGACGACGAGGGGCGCATGATCGGCTCCTCCTGCATCGTGGAGATGCCCGACCGGGCCGCCGTGGATGCCTGGCTGGCCCGCGATCCCTATGTCACCGGCAATGTCTGGCAGAAGATCGAGGTGCGTCCGTTCCGCTGCGCGCCGCTGGCATAGTTGCACCCGGCGATACAGTCCATCGACTTGGCGGTGGATTATACTGCCGGATGATCGGGTCCATAATGGGGGTAGGTGATCGTCAGCCCCCTTTGGAGCCTTGCCATGTCCCGTTTCCCCAGCCTGTTCGTCTCGCACGGTTCGCCCACCCTGGCCCTGGAGCGGGGCGGTGCCGCCGATTTCCTGCGCGGCTACGGCGAGCGGCTGGGAAGGCCGGAAGCGATCCTGGTGGTGTCCGCCCACTGGGAGACCGCGGCGCCGACGGTCGGCACCAGCGCCGCGCCCGGGACCATCCACGATTTCAGGGGCTTTCCGGAAGCCCTGCACCGGATCCGCTATCCCGCCCCGGGCGCACCGGAAACGGCCATGGAGGCGGCGCGCCTGGTGGAATCCGCGACGGGGCGGCCGGTCAGGCTCGATCCCGACCGGGGGCTCGACCATGGGGCCTGGGTGCCGCTGTCGCTGATGTATCCCGCGGCCGACATCCCGGTCGCCCAGCTCTCGATCCTGCGCGACGGCGGCCCGGCCGATCATCTGGCGCTCGGCGAGGCCATCCGCCCGCTGCGCGACTCGGGCGTGCTGGTGCTGGCGTCGGGCAGCGCCACCCATAACCTGTACGAGTTCAGGGGCAACGCCCACGACGCGCCGGCGCCGGGCTGGGTCTCGGAGTTCGGCGAGTGGCTGGCCGAAGCGATCCGCGACGGCCGCACCGCCGATTTGGCACACTATCGCCGGCTGGCCCCCTCCGCGGAGCGCAACCACCCGACCGAGGAGCACCTGATGCCGCTGTTCGCGGCGATCGGCGCCGCGTCGCCGGACTCGGGATCGAGGGGCACCCGCGTCCATGCCAGCCACGCCTTCGGCGTGCTGGCGATGGATGTCTACGAGTTCGCGTGACCGTTCGGGCCTGATCCGAGGGGAGCGCGCGGCCGCGGAACGGATTCGCGTGGATTGTGTTCAAATCCGAACCTGTCCCCGGCTGTCGAGCGGATGATCCCTTGGAAATTCGAAACTCCACCTATGACCGGCTGCTCAACATATGGGGACGGCTGAAGACCAACCTGTGGTTCGTCCCCATGCTGATGACGCTGGGCGCCCTGGTCCTGGCGGTGTTCGCGCTCGGCATCGACGCCAACCTGCTGAAGAGCGACGAGCGCGCCTGGTGGCTGTACGGGGGCAAGGCGGAGAACGCCAGCGAGCTGCTGTCCACGCTGCTGTCGTCGATCATCACCATGTCGACGCTGGCGATCTCGATCACCATGGTCGTGCTGACCCTGGCGGCCAGCCAGCTCGGGCCGCGGCTGATCAGGAACTTCATCGGCGACCGCCGCACCCAGATGGCCCTGGGCTTCTTCGTGATGACCATCGTCTACCTGCTGCTGGTCTACCGGCGGGTCGACGACCACCTGGCCGCCGACAACGTGCCGAACGTCGCCATCACGGTCGGCTCCGCCATGTCGCTGGCCTGTATCTTCCTGCTGCTTTTCTATGTCCACCATCTCGCCAGCTCGATCGTTTCGGACACGGTGATCAACCGGGTCGGCGCCGAGCTGGACGAGGTGCTGCGGCGGCTGCTGCCGGAGGTGGACCCGTCCTCCGGAAGCGACCGCGAGGACGGACGGCGCGACGAAGGAGAATCCACGGGGGGCGGAGGGGCCGAACTGAGCCTGCCCAAGGGCGGCTATGTCCAGACCATCGACCATTCCGCGCTGGTGGCGCTGGCGCGGGAGCACGACGCCGTGCTGACGCTGCGGTTCCGCGCGGGATGGCATCTGCTGGCCGGCGGCCGCCACGCCTCGTTCAGCCCGCGCGACCGCTCCGCCGACGAGATCGCCAGGGGGTTGGCCTCGGCCGTCGTCATCGGCGCGGACCGGACGCCGACCCAGGACACCGAGTTCTGCATCCGCCAGCTGGTCGAGGTGGGGCTGCGCGCGCTGTCGCCCGGTATCAACGATCCCTATACCGCCGTGGCGGTGATCGACCGCCTGACGGCGTCGCTGGCGATCGCCATGTCACGGGACATGGAGCCCGTGCTGCACCGGGACGAGGACGGCAAGGTGAGGCTGGTCGCCCATCCCGCCACCTTCACCGGGCTGGTCGACCGATCCTTCAACGAGATCCGGCAGGCCGCCGCCGGGAAGACCGCCATCCTGATCCACCTGCTCGATTCGATCGACCGGCTGGCGGCCCATGTCCGGACCGTCGAGCAGCGCGATGCGCTGGCCCGACAGGCCGGAATGATCGCGTCGGCCGGCCAGCGCGACGTGGAGGAGGAGCAGGACCAGGCCGAGATCGCGGACCGGCACGAGGCGGCGCTGGCCAGCCTGATCGCCACCGATCCGTGACGGATCCGTAACGGACCGGTGGCGATCGGGGCCCGCCGGGTCAGGCGTCCTCGAAGAAGTCCACCACGCCGTCGTCCAGGTCGTAGCGGGCGCCGACGATCTTCAGCTTGCCCGCTTCCAGCGGATCGACGAGCAGCGGTTGGGATTCGCGCAGCCGCCGGACGATCCGCCGGACGTTGGCCCGGACCGCGTTGTCCAGAAGGTCGCCCGGCTGGTCGCGCACGGCCAGGACCGCGGGGATGATCGGCTCGACCATCCTGCCGATGCTGCCGGCGAACCTGGCGTTGTCGCGCACCACCGACACCGCGGCGGCGACCGCGCCGCACCGCTCGTGGCCCATCACGACGACCAGCGGCACGCCCAGCTCCGCCACCGCGTATTCGATGCTGCCCAGCGCCGCGGTGTCCACGGTGTTGCCCGCGTTGCGCACGATGAACAGTTCGCCCAGGCCGCGGCCGAACAGCAGTTCCGGCGGCACGCGGCTGTCGGAGCAACTCACCAGCACGGCGAAGGGCGTCTGGCCGCGCGCGATCTCGATCCGGCGGTCGCGGTTCTCGCCGGCGCGGTAGGCGCTGTCGGTGAGGAAGTTGCGGTTTCCCTCCTTCAGCAGTTGGAGCGCCTGGTCGGGCGTCAGGTCGGTCCTGGCGGCCGGGCCGGCCGAGAAAGCCGTGCCGACCGGAAGGATCGCGCCGGCCAGGGCCCCCGCCGCGGCGCCGCCGCAGGCCTGCTTGAAGAATGTCCGCCTGGACTTGTCTATCCCGGTCACTGTCGTTTTTCCCCTTCGTAGCTTGGGTTTCCCCTTACGGTGACCCTTGGTTTCAGAGCCCCCGTGAACCTTGCAACAGGAATTGTGAGCGGGAGTCCCTGCGGCTGAATCGATTGTTCCGGTAATTCTGGCGGAATTGAGCAGGACCATTGAAGTCAACTTGCGGTTTGGCGCTTCGCTGCCGCGACGGTGGGCACCACAACGCCACGGGGCGATTGGTCGGTTCGGCGGCTTTCAACGGGAAAGACTGCGAGAGACGGAAGCCCATGTAGAAATCGACCCAGCCCCTTTCGCGCAAAGATATCGTCGCGATCTACGAGGTGCTGCTTGGCCGCCGGCCCGAGAGCGACAGCGTCATCGAGGATTATCGCCGCATGCGCTCTGCGGCCGAGGTCGTGCGCTCCATAGGACAGTCCCGCGAGTTCGCTGAAAAGCGGATTTCGAGTCCCTTCCATCATTATCACACCTGTTTCGACGCCCAGGAGATCATGCGGCGTCATGCGGTGCCGGGGGCTCGAGCCACGTGACGGCCACTTGACCAACTTCCTCGGTGTCGTCATCCACAGCGGGTTCCTGCCTGGAATCCTGGGGGACCGGGCCGGGCAGGTCGAGGACATCCCGATCCCGGCCAACTGGCACGCCGACATCGCCGAATGGGGTGCGGCCCTGCGCGCGGTCGAGCTGGCCCGGGAAAGCTTCACCATGGCCGAACTGGGCTGCGGCTGGGGCTGCTGGATGAGCAACACCGGGGTCGTCGCCCGGCGCCTGGGCCTCAAGCCGCACCTGATCGGCGTCGAAGGCGACGAGGGGCACATCGCCTTCGCGCGGGAGGCCTGCGCCTCCAACGGCTTCGCCGAGGATGAGGTCACCCTGTTCCACGGGATCGCCGCCGCCACGGCGGGCACGGCCCTGTTTCCGCGCCAGAAGACCTCGGGCATGGAATGGGGGCTGGAGCCCATCTTCAACGCGACCGGGGAGGAGCGCGGCCGGGCGCTCCGCGAAGGGAGCCATGACGAATTGCCGATGATCCCGCTCGACGAGGTCATCGGCGACCGACTCGACCTCCTGCACGTGGACATCCAGGGCGGCGAAGCCGACCTGGTGGATGGCTGCATCGACACCCTGTCGCGCCGGGTGGCCTAAATGGTGATCGGCACCCACTCCCGCCAGATCGAGGGGCGCCTGATGGACAGCCTGCCCAAGGCCGGGTGGACCCTCGAAATGGAGCGACCGGCCATCATCCGGCTTTCCGAGGGCACCCAGCTGACCCTGGTGGACGGGATCCAAGGCTGGCGGAATACCGCGCGCTGACGCTCCGGCAGGCTATTCCGCGGCGTGGGCCAGGGCGGGCGGGGCGGCGGCACCCGGTTCCGCCACCACGGTCCCGACCAGTCCGCGCAGCCGCTGGGCGATGGCGCCGATCGCCGAGGCGGTGACCGCGAGCTGGTCGGCCCGGACGTTGGTCGCCTCCGCGGCGCCCCGCATCGCCTGGACCTCCGTGGTCACCCGGATGCTGTCCGACGCCGCGGTCTCGGCGATCTCGAGGGCGCCGCGCGCGGCTTCCGCCACCTCGCCGATCGAGCCGGCGACGTTGGACGATTCGCCGCTGGCGTTGCCCATGCTCTCGACGATGTGCTGGGCCGCGTCGGCCTGTTCGGCCAGCGCCGCCGAGACCGAGCGGACCGATTCGTCCAGGGTGCCGACCACCTCGGTGATGGTCCGGATCACCGACACGGCCTCACCCGCCTCGCCCTGGATCGCGCCGACCTTGCCCTCGATGTCCTCGACCGCGCGGGCGGTCTGGCCGGCGAGGTTCTTGACCTCCTGCGCCACCACGGCGAAGCCCTTGCCGGCCTCCCCGGCTCTGGCCGCCTCGATGGTGGCGTTGAGCGCCAGCAGGTTGGTCTGGCCGGCGATCTCGCGGATCAGGCGCAGGACGTCGCCGATCGCCCCGGCGGCGACGCTCAGCTGGTCGACCGTGGAGGATGCCCGGCCGGCCTGGTCCATGGCCTGTTCGACCACCTGCCGGGCCGCCGCCATCCCGGTCTCGATCGAGGCGATCCGCTCGGTCACCCGCCGGGTGTCGGCGGCGGCCGCCCCGATATGGGCGGACATGCTGGCGGCGCTGCGGTCGATGCTGTCGGCGTTGGCCCGCACGCCGCTGACGGCGCCGGTGATCCTGACCATGTCCTCGGCCATGGTCCCGGTCGAACGCGACACCGACACCGCCTTCGCGGTGGCGTCATGCGCCTGGGCGGCCAGGTCGGAGGACAGCGCCATCAGGTCGTCGGCCGCCCGCGACAGGTCGCGCGCCCCGTCGGCGACGCCGCCGACGATCGCCTCGATATTGTCGATCAGCCGGTTGTAGGCGTAGGCCAGCTCCGACGACTCGTCGCCGCGGCCCTCCTCCAGCCGCACCTTCAGGTCGGCGCCGCCGCGCGACAGCGCGAGCATGTTGTTGAGCAGCTGCCCGGTGCCCAGCGTGGCGCCGTGCTCCGCCTCGTTCAGGCCCAGCAGCTCCTCCTCCCGCGAGACCCTCATGCCGCCGGCGATGTTGCTGTTGAGCAGCCTGAAGAACAGGTACGAGACGCCGAATCCCCACGCGAAGGCGACCGCCACCCCCTGCGCCTGGATCAGGAGCTGGGACAGGACGTCGCCCGCCGGGAGCTTGTCGGCGGTGGCGAAGAACGCCGTCATCAGGGTCCCCCAGGCGCCGCAGACGCCATGGACCGGGACCGCGCCGACGGCATCGTCCAGCTTGAACACCCGCTCCAGCAGCTCGCCCGCCGCCAGGACGACCAGTCCGCTCGAAAGCCCGATGAAGACGGCCCCGCCGGAGGTCACCGCGTCGCACCCCGCGGTGATGCCGACCAGCCCGCCGAGCACGCCGTTGATCACCCGGTCGACCCGCCAGTTGTGGTCGACCATCCGTCCGGCGAACATGCCGGACAGGCCGCCCATGGCGCCGGACACGATGGTGTTGAACACGATGTGGGCGAATTGCGGCGTGCCGGCCAGGGTCGAGCCGCCGTTGAAGCCGATCCAGCCGACCCACAGGATCAGCGCGCCGGAAGTCGCCAGCACCGGGCTGTGCCCGTGGATCTTGACCGGCCGGCCATGCTGGTCGAACCGGCCGATTCGCGGTCCCATCACGATCACCGCGGCCAGCGCCACCCAGCCGCCGATCGAATGCACCACGGTCGAGCCGGCGAAGTCGATGAAGCCCTGGCTGCCCAGGAAGGCGTGGTTGCCCGTGTCCAGCAGGTTGCCCCAGGCCCAGTGGCCGAACACCGGATATATGACCGCCGAGACGAAGACCGTCGCCCAGAGATAGCTGCCGAACCGCATCCGCTCCGCCACGGCGCCGGACACGATGGTGGCGGCGGTGCCGCAGAACACGAGCTGGAAGATGAAGAAGGCGTAGTCCCAGTCGCTGGCGTGGTTGAACAGCATCATGCCGGTACTCCAGCCGACCAGGCCGGCCTGGTCGGCGCCGAACATGACGGCGAAGCCGACCATCCCGAAGATTCCCACGGCCAGGACGAAATCCACCAGGTTCTTCTGGGCGACGTTGACCGAGTTCTTCGAGCGCACCAGCCCGGCTTCGAGCAGCAGGAACCCGACCTGCATCAGCATGACCAGGGCCGCGGCCGCCATGACCCAGACATAGTTGAGGTTGGTCTGGAAGGTCTCCACAGCGGCGATCCGGGCCGCCAGGTCGCCGGCCGGGTCGGCCGCCTGGGCCAGGGCGGGACCGGCCTGAAGGGCCGATGAGGACAGGGCCGCAAGCAGGACGGCCGCAGTTCGCCGGAATACGGGCCGTGACGAGCGGCGGGAAACATGAACAGAATGGTTTGAATGGGTGATGGGGCAAGGAGCGTGAATTGTCGCTGATCGCATTATCAACTCCCCTGAATGACATCTAAGTAAAGCACCGCCACAGCAGATCCGCCGTATCGGCACGACTATGATTCATAAAATGCCGTGCAATCAAGCATTCATACAACCCTGAGGCATACTGAACCGTTCTTTTGCGATGTCGGATAAAGTAGCCGATTCTAAGATACCGGTAATTCGGCTGGTCAGCACGGGGTACATACGTTAGTATTGAAAGCAATCTGTTAAGGATTCGTGACTTGACGGCCGCCAAGTCTTCGGTCGAGCTTGTGGATTCCTTAAGTTCATACCGGTAGCCTCGCCAAGCATGACCAGCAACTCGCACCTTCCTGCCGAAAAGCTCCGCAGTCTGTACGCCCTCTGGTCCTCGCGCCTCGACGGGGGCGCCCTGCCGTCGCGGTCGAGTTTCCATCCGGAGGAGTTCCAACCCTGGATGGGCAACCTGCTGGTCATCGGGGTGGAGGGAAATCCCCGCCGCTTCCGCCTGCGGCTGGTCGGGACCGAGATCGTCTACTACGACGGCGCGGACTATACCGGGCGTTTCCTGGACGAAGTCCTGAAGCCGCCGGTCGCCCGGGTGGTGCTCAGCCAGTTCGAGGACTGCGCGGCAAGCGCCAGGCCGATGGCCTTCCGGTACCGCAGCGCCTCCTTCCGGGGCGTCGAGGCGGGCATCGACAAGCTGTTCCTGCCTTTCTCCCAGGACGGGCGGACCGTCTGCCAGATCTTCACCTGCCTTTACGCGTCCTTCGCCGACCCCCATGCCCGCGAGCGGCCGACCATCCAGGATTATGAGCTGGACGGCTCGACGGTGGTCTTCGACCCGGCGGAACTCTGAGCCGGCGGGTTCGGGGCGACCAGGAACTCTCCGTCCGGATCGTGGGCCCTCGCCCGGCGCAGGGCCGCCGGCCGGCTCGCCACGGCGTAGCAATAGGCGCAGCCCTGGACGCAGGTGTCGTAGTCCCCGATGTCCCGGCTTTCGGCGCAGTCGCAGCCCGGCCGGTTGCCCTTGCGCCGGCCCGCCACCGGCCGGCCTGCGACGTCGCCCAGGCGCGCCGTATCGACGCACCGGGCGGCCGACACGCCGGGCACGTCGAGCAGGCGGGGCTGGGTGCACAGGGTCGGCGCCATGCCTTCCCCGGCCGCGATCGCCGCAAGGTCGGCCAGGAGCGCCCGCTTCTCCGGCTCCTCCGGGTCGTGCCAGGCGAAGCCGTGGGCGCGGGCGGCGGCGTCCAGGTTGCGGGCGGTCTTGCGGTAGGGCTGCATGAACGACATGACCACCTCGTCCACCGCGCCGGACAGCGCCCGGGCGAGGCCGGCGAAATTGGCGCGGTGCCAGGCGGCGCCGGTCAGGGACGACAGGACGATCGGATCGTAGCGCCAGACGACGGCGCGCGGTCCCCAGCGGTCACGGAGCGCGCGGATCTGATCCACCGAGCGGGCGGTATCCGGCACGTTCGACTCGAGCGCGCGGGGATATCCTGTCAGCGTCACCTGGACCATGAAGGGATGTCCCCGCCGGGCGACGGCCTCCAGCGCGTCCATGAAGGGCCAGGCGTTGCGGGTCCAGAAGACGAAGCCGTCCACCACCGCGGGCGTGAGGTCGATCCGGTGGACCTGCCGGCCATAGGGGTTGACCACGTTGCAGAAGCCGGCGTCCAGCCGGTTGAGGAACCAGCGGCCATGGAACGCCGGTATATCCGTCTTGTAGCTGGCGGAAATGATCATCCGGCTTTCTCCGGCGGACCGAGACCCGCGGTCGCCGGTCCCGGCGAGAGGGAGCCGGGACTGCCGGAAAATCCCCGACAGTCCCTTGAAATCATTGAAAAATAAAGCAAAGCAGTTCAGCAGGGCCGGGTCAGCAGTGGCCGGCTTCTCCCGACATCAGGGCCTTCAGCAGGTTGGCCTGCGGGTCCGCCGACTGGGCCGCTTCCTCGGCCGCCAGGGCGGCAAGGCTTACGAAATGGGCGAGTTCGGTCAATTCGTTGTCCTTGGCATCCTGCGCCAGGCTGTCAAGGCAGGACTTGATCGCGAGCGCCAAATCGCGACGTCTGTGGGTCATGATGAATTTACCCTCTAATGAACACGCCACCGACTCCGGGCGAGGCCGTCGGCGTCCCCCACACCTCACGTTCGCCTTGCCCGGGAAAAGATATATCATAATCGTTGGGGATAAGAAGGTGGATAATATAAAGCCGAACAGAAATAACAGCAACCATCAATTGCGTCTCATGACAAAAGCACACCGATATACTTTAATCATACGTTAACTTCAAGCAAAAACTCAGACATATACCCCCTTGTTACTCCTTGTCGGTTTGCTTGGACTTGGTAAGAATTGACACTGGGGGTAGCACCCCGCAATGGAGATTCAAACTCGGCGCTGTGATTCCCTGGCGCCCGCGACGCGCCGGCCATAACGGGCTGTTCGTGACCCGGCTTCCTCCCGGCGACGGGCACCGGTGCGGCAGGCGGTCGCGCTCCCGCCCCGACGGACCCCGCTCCATCTGTGGCTTTCGGGCCTCGGATTTCGGGTCCGACGCCCCGTGTCCGGCGCATTTGCCTTGCCCCGGGGCGGTTGCAGCCTTCGGAGCACCTGCCTATATCTCCGGTCAGACTGAGAGATCATCTGAACTCCAACACCGTTCCATACCCTCAACCACCAGAACCAAGGGGGCCGTGGCGGTGCCGAAGTACCGGGCCGCGACTGGTCTGCCGTAACAAAGAGGCTGAATGATGAGCAAAGTGATTGGTATCGACCTGGGCACCACGAACTCGTGCGTGGCCGTCATGGAAGGCGGCAGCGCCAAGGTCATCGAGAACACCGAAGGCGCCCGGACGACGCCGTCGATGGTCGCCTTCACCCAGGGTGGCGAGCGTCTGGTCGGCCAGCCGGCCAAGCGCCAGGCGGTGACCAATCCCGACAACACCCTGTTCGCGATCAAGCGCCTGATCGGTCGCCGCTACGACGATCCGCTGACCCAGAAGGACAAGGGCCTCGTTTCCTACAAGATCGTCGGCGGCGACAACGGCGACGCCTGGGTGGAGAGCCACGGCAAGAAGTACAGCCCCAGCCAGATCAGCGCCTTCATCCTTCAGAAGATGAAGGAGACCGCCGAGAATTACCTGGGCGAGAAGGTCACGCAGGCCGTCATCACCGTCCCCGCCTACTTCAACGATAGCCAGCGCCAGGCGACCAAGGACGCCGGCAAGATCGCGGGCCTCGAAGTCCTGCGCATCATCAACGAGCCGACCGCGGCGGCGCTGGCCTACGGCATGGAGAAGAAGGGCAGCGGCACCATCGCGGTCTACGACCTGGGCGGCGGCACCTTCGACGTGTCGGTGCTGGAGATCGGCGACGGCGTGTTCGAGGTGAAGTCGACCAACGGCGACACCTTCCTGGGCGGCGAGGACTTCGACGCCCGCATCATCGATTATCTCGCCGACGAGTTCAGGAAAGAGCAGGGCATCGACCTGCGGAACGACCGCCTGGCCCTGCAGCGCCTGAAGGAAGCCGCCGAGAAGGCGAAGATCGAGCTGTCGTCCGGCATGCAGACGGAAGTGAACCTGCCGTTCATCACCGCCGACCAGTCCGGTCCGAAGCACCTGAACATCAAGCTGACCCGCGCCAAGCTGGAAGCCCTGGTGGACGACCTGGTGCAGCGCACGATCGAGCCGTGCAAGGCCGCCCTGAAGGACGCCGGCCTGAAGGCGAACGAGATCGACGAGGTGATCCTGGTCGGCGGCATGACCCGCATGCCCAAGATCATGGACACCGTGAAGCAGTTCTTCGGCCGTGAGCCCCACCGCGGCGTGAACCCGGACGAGGTCGTCGCGATCGGCGCCGCGATCCAGGGCGGCGTTCTGAAGGGCGACGTCAAGGACGTGCTGCTGCTGGACGTGACCCCGCTGTCGCTGGGCATCGAGACCCTGGGCGGCGTGTTCACCCGGCTGATCGACCGCAACACCACGATCCCGACCAAGAAGAGCCAGACCTTCTCGACCGCCGAGGACAACCAGAGCGCCGTGACGATCCGGGTGTTCCAGGGCGAGCGCGAGATGGCGGCCGACAACAAGCTGCTGGGCCAGTTCGACCTGGTCGGCATCCCGCCCGCCCCGCGCGGCGTGCCCCAGGTCGAGGTGACCTTCGACATCGACGCCAACGGCATCGTCAGCGTCGGCGCCAAGGACAAGGCCACCGGCAAGGAACAGTCGGTCCGCATCCAGGCCTCGGGCGGCCTGTCCGACGCCGATGTCGAGAAGATGGTCAAGGACGCCGAGGCGCATGCCGCCGAGGACAAGAAGCGGCGTGAGCTGGTCGAGCTGCGCAACCAGGCCGACGGCCTGATCCACACCACCGAGCGCACCATCAAGGAAGCCGGCGACAAGATCCCGGCGGCCGACAAGACCGCCGCGGAGAAGGCCATCGCCGAGCTGCGCGAGGCGGTCGGCGGCGACGACGCCGCGGCGATCAAGGCCAAGACCGACGCGCTGGCCCAGGCGTCCATGAAGCTTGGCGAGGCCATGTACAAGGCCGGCCAGGACGACGGCGCGGGTGGTGCCGGCGGCCCGGGTGCCGGTGGCGCCGCCGGGGCCGGGGCGCAGGCGGGCGGCGACTCGACCGTGGTCGATGCCGACTTCGAGGAAGTCGACGACGACAAGAAGAGCAAGTCGGCCTGATCGGCGGCTCTTCACGCCCGGGTCCGGGGGAGGCGGCCTGAAATCCGCCCTCCCCCGCGACGGGATTTGTGTGGCATTGTGTCTTCCGCTCCGGCTGGAAGGTCCTGCATGCAGGGCCGGCCAGCCGGAGCGGTTTTATGGTTAATCGAACGGTTCAGAGGCAGGGGCTGGCGGCCTGATGGCGAAGCAGGACTATTACGAACTTCTCGGCCTGACCAAGGGTGCCTCGGCGGAGGAGATCAAGAAGGCCTATCGCAAGATGGCCATGCAGTATCACCCCGACCGGAACCCTGGCGACGCCGAGGCGGAAGCCAAGTTCAAGGATTGCAGCGAAGCGTACGAGGTCCTCAAGGACGAGCAGAAGCGGGCCGCCTATGACCGCTTCGGCCATGCCGCCTTCGAGGGCGGCGGCCCGGGCGGCGGCGGACGCGGCGCCGGGGGCTTCGACTTCAATTTCGGGGGCGGCGGTTTCGCGGACATCTTCGACGAGATGTTCGGCGACTTCATGGGCGGCCGGCGCGCCGGCGGCCAGACCGGCCGGGGCGCGGACCTGCGCTACAACCTGGAGATCTCGCTGGAGGAGGCCTACAGCGGCAGCCAGGCCACCGTGCGGGTGCCGACCTCCGTGGTCTGCGAAGGCTGCTCGGGCAGCGGGGCGGAGGCCGGGACCCAGCCGATCTCGTGCCCGACCTGCGGCGGCCTGGGCAAGGTGCGGGCCCAGCAGGGTTTCTTCACGATCGAGCGGACCTGCCCGTCCTGCCACGGCGCCGGCCGGGTCATCAAGGACCCGTGCAAGAGCTGCGGCGGCAGCGGCAGGACCCGGAAGGAGAAGAACCTCCAGGTCAACATCCCCGCGGGCGTCGAGGACGGAACCCGCATCCGGCTGGCCGGCGAGGGCGAGGCGGGATTGCGCGGGGCGCCGACCGGCGACCTCTACATCTTCCTGGCGATAGCGCCCCACCGGTTCTTCCAGCGCGACGGCGCCAACATCCACTGCCGGGTGCCGATCCCGATGACGACGGCCGCGCTCGGCGGCACGGTCGAGGTTCCCAGCATCGACGGCAGCCGGGCCAAGGTCAACGTGCCGGCCGGCACCCAGTCGGGCCACCAGTTCCGCCTGAAGGGCAAGGGCATGTCGGTCCTGCGCAGCACCCAGCGCGGCGACATGTATATCCAGGCCGTGGTCGAGACCCCGGTCAACCTGAACAAGAAGCAGCAGGAACTGCTGCGCGAGTTCGAGAAGGCCGGCAAGGAAGGCACCAGCCCCGAAAGCGAAGGCTTCTTCGCCAAGGTGAAGGAGTTCTGGGAGGACCTGAAGGACTGAAGGAACCGGCGGTGAGCCGGTCGGCGCAGGACCGACCGGCGCCGCCCGTCACGCGAGCCGGAAACGGCCGACAAGGTCGTTGATTGATCTCCAGGCACTTCTCTTCCATCCGGTGCGCCGCGGCGGTGCTTTCCTCGACCAGGGCCAAGTTGCGGTGGGTCGTGGCGTCCATGGTGAAGATGGCGCTCCCGATCTCGCGGACCGTGGTCGCCTGCTCGGCGCTGGCCGCCGCGAGGATCGTCTCTGTTCCCTCGGTCGCGGCGGCGAACCAGGCTCCGGCGGTCATCGGGTAGGGTTCGCCGCGCGCGCTGGCGTCCAGGGCGGCGCCATAGCCGCGCCCGATCGCCTCGACGGCCGCGGCGATCGCCGCATCATGGGCATCGCGCTGCTGGGCGATCAGCCGCCAGGCGCTGTCGACCTCGCCCCGCGCCCGCGCGACGGCTTCAATCTCGCCGGGGAGCAAAGGCTTGCCGCCCGCGATCACGCCGGCCAGGAGCCCGCGTTCACGGCCGGCGAACTCGCTCATCTGCCAAAGCGCCGCCTTGATCTGGAAGGCCCACCGCACCGAAGCGGGCAAACCGGGGGGCAGGTTCCGTTCCGCCCGAAGGCGCGCCTCCTGGCTCCGCAGGATCAAGGCGCTGATGGCGGGGACTCAGTCCCGCCGGAGATCGGCCGGCGCCGGTTCCGACAAGGTGTCGACCCGGCCCCGCAATCCGCCGACGATTCCCGCGGCGCGGGACAATCCGGCGTCCAGGCGGCAATGCACGTTCCCGGTGTCTTGGATGAACACGGAAAATTCGCGGTTCCTGCCGGAATCGGCGGCGGCGGGCCTGTCCGGATCACGCCGCGCGAGGCATCGGCGCCATCAAGCTCAGAGCGAACATCAGCGCCGCGGCGGTGACCACGGCGGGGCCGCTCGGCAGGTCCCAGAACAGCGAGCCCATCAGGCCGCCGATCACGGCGGCCATGCCGATCCCGGACGCCACGACAGCCATCTGCTCCGGCGAGCGGGAGAACCGCCGGGCCGTCGCGGCCGGCACGATCAGCAGCGACGTGATCAGCAGGATGCCGACGATCTTCATGGCGATCGCGATCACCGCCGCGATCAGCAGCATGAAGACCAGGCGGATCGCCAGCACCGGCATCCCCTCGACCCGCGCCAGGTCCTCGTCCACCGTGATGGCGAGCAGCCGCCGCCAGATCAGCGCCAGCCCGGCCAGCGCCACCGCGCCGCCGCCGTAGATCCACAGGATGTCGGCGGCGGTGACCGACAGGATGTCTCCGAACAGGTAGGCCAGCAGGTCGATCCGCATGGTCTCCATGAAGGCTATGGCGACCAGGCCCAGCGACAGCGTGGAGTGGGAGACGATGCCGAGCAGCGTGTCGCTGGCGAGCTGGCGCTGCTCCTGGAGCACCACCAGCAGCGTGGCGATGGCGACGCAGACCGCGATCACGCCGGCCGTCATTCCGATCCCCAGCAGATAGCCCAGGGCGATCCCCAGCAGGGCGGAATGGGCCAGCGTGTCGCCGAAATAGGCCATCCGGCGCCACACGACGAAGGATCCCAGCGGGCCGGCGACCAGTGCTATGCCGCAACCGCCCAGCAGGGCCCGGATCATGAAATCATCCATGGCCGTGATGCCTCCTGGCTTCCGGAAGAGGACGGGCCGCATCCTGGCCGGCTTCCTGGCCAACTCCCTGGGCCGACGGCAGGGCGACCACGGCGCCCGCGCAGTCGTGGTGATGGTCGTGGCTGTGCTGGTAGACCGCCAGCGCCTCGGCATGGCGGCCGAACATCGCCAGGTATTCCGGGTGCCGGCTGACATCCTCCGGATGGCCGGAGCAGCACACATGGCGGTTGATGCAGAGCACCGTGTCGGTCCGGGCCATCACCAGATGCAGGTCGTGGGAGACCAGCAGTACGCCGCAGCCGCGGCTCCGGCGGATCTCGGCGATCAGGTTGAACAGCTCGATCTGGCCGTGGACGTCGACCGCCTGCACCGGTTCGTCCAGGACCAGGATATCCGGCCGGCGCAGCAGCGCCCGCGCCAGGAGCACGCGCTGGAGCTCGCCGCCCGACAGGGTCTGGACCGCGCCGTCGATCACGTGGGACGCCCCCACCTCGCCCAGGACCCGCACCATCTCGGCCAGGTCGACCCGCTGCCACAGGGTCAGGAAGCGGCGCACGGTCAGCGGCAGGGTGCGCTCGACCTGGAGCCGCTGGGGCATGTAGCCGATGGTCAGTCCCGGCCGGCGCCGGATCGATCCGGCGGACGGCTTGACCAAGCCGAGCACCGACTTGACCAGGGTCGTCTTGCCGGCGCCGTTGGGTCCGATCAGCGTGACGATCTCGCCCTCGCCGACTCTCAGGTCGATCCCCTCCAGCACGGTGCGGCTGCCGTAGGTGACCGTCAGCCCGCGGGTTTCGACCAGAGGCTCTCTGTTGGATGACATGAAGGCTGCGCCCCGATTCCCTCGCCGGTCAGCCGGCTCTTGACAAGGTAATGTTATAACAGAACAGTAAGGGCCTCACGAGTATGCAAATGCGCAACCCTGCCCCGGCCGGAGGTCACACCCCATCATGAACGCCCGTCGCGCGACAACGTCACTCCTGGCCCTGGCCGGAGCGATATTTTCCACGGCCGCTTTCCCGCCCGCAGCCCTGGCGGCGGAGCCCGTCGGCGTGGTGACCTCGATCAAGCCTGTACATTCCCTGGTCGCGGGCGTGATGCAGGGCGTCGCCGAGCCCACGCTGCTGGTCAAGGGCGCGGCGTCCCCGCACTCCTTCAGCCTGCGCCCCAGCGATGCCCGCGCGCTCAACCAGGCCGACCTGGTGTTCTGGGTCGGCGAGGACATGGAGACGTTCCTGGCCAAGCCCATCGAGTCCCTGGGCGGCAAGGCCAACGTGACCGCCCTGATGGAAGCCCCCGGCGTCACCCTGCTGCCGACCCGCGAAGGCGGCGCCTGGGAGCCGCACGAGGCGTCCGACCACGGCCACGGGGACGGCCAAGGGGACGGCCACCACGAGGACCATGACGACCACGCCGAAGGCGGGCACGGACACGCGGATGAACACGGGCACGGCGACGAACACGGGCACGGCACGCGGGACGCCCATGTCTGGCTCGACGTGGCGAACGCCCGCGCGATGGTTGCCGTCATCGCGCGGGAACTGTCCGAGCATGACTCCGCCAATGCCGCCCGCTATCAGGCCAACGCCGAGGCCATGACGGAACGGCTGGCCGAGCTCGACGCGGAACTCGGCGCCCTGCTGGCGCCGGTCAAGGACCTGCCGTTCGTGGTCTTCCACGACGCCTACCATTATTTCGAGGACCGCTACGGGCTGAACGCCGTCGGCGCCATCACGGTCAGCCCGGAACAGCGGCCGAGCGCCCGGCGGCTCAGCGAGATCCGGGCCAGGATCGCTGAGCTCGATGCCGCCTGCGTGTTCGCCGAACCCCAATTCGAGCCGACCCTGGTCGCGACCGTGGTGGAGGGCACCGGGGCCGGCAAGGGCGTGCTCGACCCGCTCGGGGCCGGGCTGCCCGACGGTCCGGACCTTTATTTCCAGCTGATGCGCGACATGGCCGCCTCGCTGGCGTCCTGCCTGAAGGCCGGCTGACGGCTTTCCGGCCGCAGGCCGGCATCAAGGTCCGTCTCCGGCTTCTCCCAGTCGAATCAGGGAATTTTAGCAAGTTTCCGATATAAGGAAGGTCCATGCGCCCAGGTCGTCTTCCATGAACCCCGGGGATGGCTTCCTGTAACGGTCCTGCGGAAGGCGCAACGCGGGATCACCGAACTGGGTGAATGCGCGGTGCACACGTCATTGAAGGCCGAAGCGAGGCATCTGGACCGGCTCGTCTCGCTGGTGGCCGCCACGCTCGCGGCCGTCCTGCTGATCGGCATCCCGGCGGTCGACTTCAGCCTGAACCTGCGCGAGACCCGGGAGCACACGGACATGGAGGCAAGGCGCCTCGCGTGGGACGTGGCGGGCTTCGCCGCCCGGCACGGAGCCGGCTGGGATTCCCCGGCCCGCCCGCTCGGCGACCTGCTGGCCACCGTACGCGGCTTCGACCGTGCCGAGGACGAGGTGGAGCTGTATCGCGTCCTGGACGGGGACGGGCGTACCGTCGCGGAGCATGGCGACATGCCTCCGGCGCCGACCCTCGCGCATGAGGCTCCGATCATCCTCGACGGGCGGACGATCGGGACCGTCCAGGTGTTCCAGAGCCTCGAACCCGCGATGGAGAGTTTCCTGATCGCCACGCTGGTGGCTGCCGCCGTCGCGGCCGCGAGCTACATGACGGCCCGGCTGCTGCCCGCGAGGATACTGCACAAGACCTTTTCCAGGCTGGAGACCGCGGAGATGAGCCTTGCCGCGCGGGTGCAGCAGCTGGAGACGACCCGGGCCGAACTGGAGGCGACGTCGGACGACCTGCGCGAGGCGCTGGAAGCGGCCGCCACGGCAAGCCAGGCGAAATCGCAGTTCCTGGCCAACATGAGCCACGAACTGCGGACGCCGCTCAACGCGATCCTCGGTTTCTCCGACGTCATGAGGTCGGAGACCTTCGGCCCGCTCGGCGACCGCAGGTATCGGGATTACGCGACGGACATCCACCGGAGCGGGGACCACCTGCTCCGCCTGATCAACGATATCCTGGATCTGGCCAAGATGGATGCCGACGGCCTGGAAATCCATGAGGAGGCCATGGATCCGGCCCGGGTCTGCCAGGAAGCCTGGAGCATGGTGCGCCCGCTGGCGGAGGCGTCGATGGTGGCGCTGGAGAACTGCCCGTGCGGGCCCCTGCCCCTGGTGCGCGCCGATCCCCTGCGGTTGCGCCAGGTGTTGCTCAACCTGTTGTCGAACGCAATCAAGTTCACCCCGGCGGGCGGCTCCGTCCGGCTGTCCATCGACATCGTGCCCGGGCGGGGGCTGCGCCTGTCCGTGGCGGACACCGGGATCGGCATGACCGCCGAGGAGATCCCGAAGGCGCTTCAGCGCTTCCGGCAGATCGACAGCCGGCTGGCGCGCAAGTACGAAGGCACCGGTCTGGGACTTCCCTTGGCCAAGCGGATCATGGAACTGCACGGAGGTTCCCTGGAGCTGAAGAGCGTTCCGGGATCGGGAACCACCGCCGAGGCGGTGCTGCCGGCCGACAGGCTTCTCCCGGACTCTTGCCGGAGCGGGCAACGGGAATCGGCGCCGCCCGGCCGGAATCTCGACCGATGCACGGCGCCTTCGACGCTCAATGCCGGAAGTGGCGCATCCCGGTGAAGACCATCGCGAGGCCGCGCTCGTCGGCGGCCGCGATCACCTCGCCGTCGCGCATCGAGCCGCCGGGCTGGATGATCGCCGTGGCGCCGGCGTCCGCCGCCGCCAGAAGGCCGTCCGCGAAAGGGAAGAAGGCGTCGGACGCGACCACGGAACCGATCGTCCCGGCCTCCGCCCGGCCCGCCGCCCGGGCCGCGTCGGCAGACTTCCACGCCGCGATGCGCGAGCTGTCCACCCGGCTCATCTGGCCGGCGCCGATGCCCACCGTGGCGCCGGCCTTGGCATAGACGATGGCGTTCGACTTGACGTGCTTGGCGACGCGGAAGGCGAACAGCAGGTCGGCCAACTCCCGCTCGTCGGGCGAACGCTTGGTCACCACCTTCAGGTCGGGCAGGCCGATCCGGCCGCTGTCGCGGTTCTGGAACAGGAAGCCGCCGGATACCGTCCGCACCGTCATGCCCGGCGCCGCCGGATCGGGCATGGCGCCGGTCAGCAGGACCCGCAGGTTCTTCTTGGCGGCCAGGAACGCCCGGGCCTCCTCGTCGGCGTCGGGGGCGATCACCACCTCGGCGAACAGCTTGGCGATCTGCTCGGCCGTGGCCGCGTCCAGGGTGCGGTTGACCGCGATGATGCCGCCGAAGGCGCTGACCGGGTCGCATTCCAGCGCGCGGGCGTAGGCGTCGGGCAGGTTGTCGCCCTCGGCGACGCCGCACGGGTTGGCGTGCTTGATGATGGCGACGGCGGGGCGATCGAACTCGGCCACCAGCTCGAACGCGGCGTCCGTGTCGTTCAGGTTGTTGTAGCTCAGCTCCTTGCCCTGGAGCTGGGTCGCCGTCGCGATGCCCGGCCGGCCGTCGGCCCCGACATAGAACGCCGCCTGCTGGTGCGGGTTCTCGCCGTAGCGGAGCGTCTGGCGCAGGCTGCCGGCGACCGTGACCCGGGCCGGGAAGGTCTCGCCGTTCCGGCCGGCGAACCACTGGCTGATGGCGGAGTCGTAGGCCGCCGTGCGGGCGTAGGCGCCGGCCGCCAGGCGCCGCCGGAGCGCCAGCGTCGTGGCGCCGTCGTTTGCCTCCAGCTCGGCCAGGACGGCGTCGTAGTCGGCGGCGTCGGTCACCACGGCGACGAAGCCGTGGTTCTTGGCGGCGCTCCGGATCATCGCCGGGCCGCCGATGTCGATGTTCTCCACGCAGTCCTCGAAGGCGGCGCCGCGCGCGACCGTCGCCTCGAACGGATAGAGGTTGACCACCACCAGGTCGATCGGCGGGATGCCATGGGCCTCCATGGCGGCCAGGTGGCTGTCCAGGTCGCGGCGCGCCAGGATGCCGCCATGGATTTTCGGATGCAGCGTCTTGACCCTGCCGTCCATCATCTCGGGGAAGCCGGTATGGTCGCCGACCTCGGTGACCGGCACGCCCGCGTCGCGGAGCTGCTGGGCCGACCCGCCGGTGGACAGGATCTCGACGCCGCGCGCCGCCAGGGCCTGGCCGAACGGCACCAGGCCGGTCTTGTCGGAAACGGAGATGAGGGCGCGGGTGACGCGGACGAGATCGGCGGTCATGGCGGCGGTATCCTGCGAAATTCCAGCCCCGTCGGGCGGGGCTGCGGTTGGGGTCCGGTGACGGGTCAGGCCTGCTTCTTCTCGCGGCGCAGCGCCCATTTGATCACGGTGCGATCGGACACGGTGTCGCCGGTCACGACGACCTGGCTGGTCGGCCTCGGCTCGTCGCCGTCGCCGAACCCGCCGCCGAAATAGATGCTTTCGGAAACGGCGAAGGTCCCGCCGGTCGCCCTCAGGCGCCACGACGAGCCACCCGGCAGCCGCAGCAGGGCGGAGCCGCCGTTGGGCGACACGGTGGCGTCCACGCCGGGATGAAGGTGGAAGCGGAGCGCGAAGGGGTGGCCGGCGGGTCCTTCCAGCGTGTCCTCTCCGCGCAGGTCGTCGCCGTTGTCCGCCAGGTAGAGCCGCCGCCGGTGCAGCAGCCCGAAGGCGCGCACATAGCCGTCGTGGGTCGCCTCGACCAGGGTGGCGCCGTCGCTCTCGATGCGCTCGCAGGTGATCCGGTTGGGCCGGCGGCCCAGGCCGCCCCCCTCGAACACCTCGGCCGAATTGGTCTCAGCCACCGCCAGCGTGGAATGGGCGGCGGTCGCCGCCAGCGCGCCGCGCCAGGGGCCGAAACGGCTAGGATGCGATCCGCAATTGACGATCAGCCGCTCCCGCCCGATGGTCATCTCGAAGCTGAGAGTGCCGGCGTGGGCGTCGTCGTCCAGGCCCGGCGGCGGCGCCTTGCCGGTGTCCATCAGCACCGTGGTGCGTCCGGCCAGCATCCGCTCGAACCCGCAATGGGGAGCGCTCTTCAGCGGGCGGCCGCGCGCGTCGGACTGGGCCAGCACCGTGTCTGTCATCGCCGGGTCGGCTTCCCGCCCGCCGTTGAACAGGGCCAGCCCGCCGTCGCCGTGGCGGAAGAAGCGGAGCGCCGGGGTCATGCGGTCGATCGCGTGCTGGAGCATCTCCGGCACCTCCTGCCGCGCCGCGCGCAGGACGGCGCGCAGGTCGATCAGGGTGCGCAGCACCAGCATGTGGCGCTCGGGGTTGCGTTCCACATGGCCGCCGTCCGGCAGCACCTGGAGCGGCAGCTCGCGTTCCAGCAGCCGCAGGGCATAGGCCACGTGCTTCTCACAGCCGGGCAGGCACAGCCCGCCATAGACTAGGCCCTTGACCGCGGTCAGCAATGCCGCGCCCTGGAGCGGGCCGGGGGTGACGCGGGCCAGGTGGCGGGTCTGCCGCGCCAGGCTTTCGAACACCCGGCCGCGGAACGCGTCGTCCGCGCTCTGGCAGTAGAAATCGTGCTGTCCGATCCAGTTGGCGATGCGCGCACCCAGCACGTCGGGCGCCCACGACGCCTGGTTCCAGCCGTGGTTCTGGTCGAGCCAGCCGGAAATCAGCAGGCGCGCCTGCCGGCGCGGCGCGTCGCCGCCGACGGCGCGCAGGTCGCGCAGCCAGTCGAACGCGTTCATCCGGGCGACCCAGGTCGCGCTGAAGCCCAAGGCCGGCACCCAGACCGGCTCGTCCGCCTGCATCACCTCGCCCGCGAAGGGGAAGACCCCGTCCATCACCGCGGCACCGATATCCGCGTCGCCCGGCCAGGGATCGTTGGGGACGGTCGCCAGCCCGCTGACCGGACGGCCGCCAAGGGTCAGGCCGTACAGCGGATTGCCGAAGGCGAACGCCCGCGCGCCCTGCTTCAGCCAGCCCAAGGTGTCGCGCTGGCCAGTCATCCCGCCTCAGGCACCCCGCAGCCGCCGGATATTGTCGGCATAGGCGCCCTGCCCGCCGGAGAACGTGGCCGTCCCGGCGACCAGAACATCGGCGCCGGCCTCGATCGCGGCGCCCGCCGTCTCGAAATTGATGCCGCCGTCGACCTCCAGGTCGATCGGCCGGCCGCTGGCGTCGATCCGGCGGCGCAGTTCCCGGATCTTGTCCAGCTGGGACCGGATGAAGCTCTGCCCGCCGAAACCGGGATTGACGCTCATCACCAGGATCAGGTCCAGGTCGTCCAGCAGATAGTCCACCGCCTCGACCGGGGTCGCGGGGTTGAGCGACAGGCCGGCCTTCTTGCCCAGCGACTTGATCAGCTGGATCGTCCGGTGGGTGTGGGCACCGGCCTCGGGATGGACCGTGATGATGTCGGCACCGGCCTTGGCGAAATCGGCGATGAACAGGTCGACCGGCGAGATCATCAGGTGGACGTCGAACACCTTGGCGGAATGGGGCCGCAGGGCCGACACGACCGCAGGGCCGATGGTGATGTTGGGCACGAAATGCCCGTCCATCACGTCGATATGGATATAGTCGGCGCCGGCGGCATCGACGGCGCGCACCTCCTCACCCAGGCGGGCGAAGTCGGCCGACAGGATTGAGGGAGCGATCCGGGTCGATTGTTGCATGGCGAAGCCGTCCTACGAAACCGAAGCTGTCCTACCAAGTCGGGCGGGGTGTGCGCAAGATCACACATGGTCCCCGCCGACGCAGGTTTGAATTGCGCAAATCGACCGTCACCGAGATCGGCATATCATTTGGTACGGACGAGCCGGGCGATGAAGAAACCGTCGATGCCGCCCAGTTCCGCGAGCTGGCCCGGCAGGGTCCTGACTTCGCCGCGCTCGTTGATCAGTTCCGACAGTCCCCCCAGCTCGCCGGGATCGACCGGCAACCGCTCGACCGGCGCGCCGGAAGCCAGCAGGTGGTCGATCCGCTGCTCGCCTTCTTCCGGCTGGAGCGAGCAGGTGCAGTAGACCAGCGTGCCGCCAGGCTTGACCAGGTCCACCGCATGGGCCAGCAGCCGGCGCTGGGCGCCCGCCAGCTTGGTGACGTCCTCCTGGCCCTTCAGCCGCAGGATGTCGGGATGGCGGCGGATGGCGCCGGTGGCGCTGCACGGCGCATCGAGCAGCACGGCATCGGCGGGCTGGTCCGGCTTCCAGGTCGCGGCGTCGGCGGTCAGCGTCTCCGCCCACAGGTTCAGCCGCTCCAGGTTGGCGGAGAGGCGCCGCAGCCGCCGCTCCGACCGGTCCAGCGCCGTCACCTCGGCCCCGGCGGCCGCGAGCTGGGCGGTCTTTCCGCCCGGCGCCGCGCACAGATCGTAGAGGGTCTTGCCCCGGATGTCGCCGAACAGCCTGGCCGGCAATGCCGCCGCGGCGTCCTGGACCCACCACGCGCCTTCGTCGTAGCCGGGCAGGTCGGCGACCTGGCCGCCGGAGGCGCGGCGGATGGTCCCGGTCGGCAGCACTGTGCCCTCCAGGCGTTCAGCCCAGTCGCCGGGCGACGCCTTGGCGGTGAGGTCGAGCGGCGCCTCGATCAGGTTCGCCTCGACGATGCTGCGGGTGCGAGGGGTGCCGTAGGCCGTCCGCCAGGCGAGCCACAGCCAGTCCGGCGTGTTCAGCCGGCCGGCGTCCTGCTTCTTCGCCTGATCGGCGCCCTCGCGGGCGACCCGGCGCAGCACGGCGTTGATCAGGCCCTTGTAATGCTGGAGTCCGCGCTGTTCCGCCGCGGCCACCGAGGTATCGACCGCGGCATGGGGCGGCGTATCGAGGAACACCAGCTGGGCCGTGCCCAGCCGCAGGATATCCAGGACGCCGGCGCGGACCGGATCGGGCTTGGTCAGGGCCGTCGATACCAGGGCGTCGATCTGCCCCAGGCGGCGCAGGACCGTCGCCACCATCAGCCTCACGAAGGCGCGGTCGCGCGGCTCCAGGGCGTCCAGCCCCTCGTGCGCGTCGAACGCGTCGTCGAGCGGGATCTTCTTGCGCAGCACCGACTCGAGCAGGTCGAGGGCGGCGTTGCGGGATGCCAGCGTGCTGTCGGTCATGCCGCGCGGTTTAGCGCGCGGAGGGGTGCTTGTCGAATCGGAAAAGGCCCGGGGCGGACGCTGTCCAGCACGGCACCTGATTATTCGTCAAGAAACGTAGGTCGGGTAGAGCGAAGCGGCACCCGACACCGACGCGCCGGCTGATTTGATCGGCACCAGATAATGGAAAAGCCGCCCGGAGGCGGCCTTTCACGCAAGATGGCGAGGGAGGTGTGATCCGCAACCGGGGCTTTGGACCGCCGGGTAACCACGGCGCTTGCCAAGCACGCGGCCGGACAAGTCGCGAACAACTCCCTACAGGCGACAGATATAAAGCGAAGCCCGCGCCGGCTTCAACATGAAACCCGCCACATCTGTCGCCGAGCCGAGTTCCCTAACTCGCGGCGGGCTGCGGCTGCTGCGCCGTGGTTCCCTGCTGCGTTCCCTGCGGCGGAGAAGCGGCAGGCGTCTCCTCCGGCTGCTGCACCACCGTCGTCGTGGTCGCCGGCTGGGGCGGAGCGGGGGGCTCGGAGGGCTTCGCGGGCGGCAGGCGGTGGGGTTCGGCGATCTGGATGGCGACGCTGGGGAGCTTCCATTCCATGCTGTCGAACGCGCCGCACTGGCCGCAGAGGCTGCGCCAGGACTTGGACAGGGTGCCGCATTCCTTGCAGACCCAGATCGGGTCCGGCTCGGCGTTGGCGGCCTTGGCCAGCCAGTCGCGGGCGGCGGCGATGTCGCCGTGCTCCGCCTCGGCCAGTTCGGCCAGCATGCGGTAGACCCTGTCGCTCGGGCGCTCGGCCAGCGCCTTGCTCAGGTGGTTGCGGGCCTCGCCCCACAGCTTGGCGGCCATGGCGGCGCGGGCCAGGGCCACGTGCCCCTCCAGGTCGTTGGGCACCATCGACTGGAGCCGCTCGAACCGCTTGACCTGGGCCAGCGGGTCGCTGTCCGGGCTGATGTCGCGGTAGGCGTCGGCCAGTTCGGGGTGCGGCCGGGTGCTCCAGGCCTTCTCGATCACCTTGCCGGCCTTGCGGTGCTTGCCGGTGCGGGCCAGCAGGCGGGCCAGCCGCGAGGCGGCCGGCGGGAACGCGGGTTCCAGCTTGGCGGCGGCCTGGGCGTGGCGCAAGGCGTCGTCGTGATGGCCTTCCAGCTCGGCCTCGTAGCTGCGTTCCAGCAGCAGGGCGGCGCGGTGGTGCCGGCCGGCCTCCGCCGGGAAGGCGCCCGACTTCATGCCGTCGAGCAGGGTCTGCTCGGCGCGGCCCCACTGGGCGGCCCGGGTCTCCAGGTCGAACAGGGTGGTCAGCACCCACGGCGTCTGCGGCTGGAGCGACTTGGCGCGGCGGGCGAGTTGCAGCGCCTCGGTCCGGTTGCCGTCGCGGATCGCCTGGGTCAGCAGGCCGCGCACGCCGAGGAACGCCGTCTCCGGCCGTTCCAGCATGGTCTGGAAATAGCGTTCCGCCGCCTTTTCGTCGCCGTTCAGCTGCGCGGCCTGGGCCGACAGCAGCATGGTCAGCGGCGGGTCGCGCAGCATGGTGTCGGCCTCGCGGGCATAGCGGCGCGCACCGGCGGCGTCGCCGGCCGCCACCGCGACCATGCCGCGGGTCAGCGCCCGGTAGCCGCGCTCGCGCTTGCGCGCCCGGCTGCGGCGGCCGAAGGCCCCCGGCGCGCCGCGGATGCCCCGATACAGCCGGTAGGCCAGGGCCACGATCGCGATGACCGCCACCGTCACCAGCAGCAGCATGGCGAACGACGTGTTGATGACGTAGCCCTGCCAGTCGATCGTGACCGCGCCGGGATTTTCGACGAGATAGATGGCGATCGCGACGACGATCGCCAGCTTGATCAGGAACCAGATGGCGCGGGTCATTATTGGTTGCCTCCGGCGGAGCCCGCCAGGCGGGCGATGGCCTGGCCGGTCAGCAGCGCGCCGGCCTCGTTGGCGGCGAGGCGCGCCTTGGCATCCTGGATCCAGGGCTGGGCGACCGTCGCGGGCTCGCCGGTCAGGGTTTCGAGCTCCTTGACGGCCTCGTCCAGGCGGCCCGACTTCAGGTGCCGCTCCGCCCGGGCGGTGACCGCGTCGGCACCGCTGCCCTGGATCTCGCCGGCGGTCCGCCGGACGCTGACCAGGGAGGAGGCGGTGGAAAGCGCCTTGTCCCACCACTCGCCGCTGGCGCCGCTGGCCAGCACGCCGGCGCGGACGATCTCGCCCGCCACGTCGGAGAACCGCTGGTTCAGCTGCGCCTCGGTCGGGATGCCGTCGGCGGCATGCGGCTCGATCGCGTCCAGCGCCTGGACCACCTTCGGGTCCTCCAGGTTGACCGCGCGGACCGCCGACAGTTCGGACGAGAAGGGCCGCGAGCTCTGGAGCGTCGCGCGGAGCTGGCCGGCGGCGAGCACCAGGGCCTGCGCCTTGCTTTCCTGGGCTTGGCGGAGGGTCAGCGTCTCGGCCACCTGGGTGGCGCGGTTGGCGGTGCTGTTGATCTCCTGGGCGAGGCGGTTGGCCTCCTGCTCCAGCCCGGCGACGCTGTCGCGCAGCCGCGCGATGGCCTGGCTTTGCTGCTGGTCGAGCGTGCCGACGCGGCTTTCAAGCTGCTGAACCCGGTCGCGGACCTGGGAGAGTGCCTGGAGTTGCTGTTCCAGCGGGGCGACGCGGGCGTCCAGCGCCTGGCGATCGACGCCCGGCTGCGGCTGCGGGCGCTGCTCCAGCGCGCCGATCCGGCCGGCGAGCTGCTGGACGCGGTCCTGCACGATCGATTCGACCTGGGCCTGGTCGAGACCGGCTGGAGCGGCCTGTTCCGTCTGCGCCGCCTGCTGCGGCTGCGCCTGGGACATTTCCGTGAGGCGCTGCTCGAGCTGGGCGATCCGGTCGTTCAGCGGCGCGGTGTCGGAGCCGCGCGACGCCAACTCCTGAACCCGCTGTTCCAGCGCGGAGATCTGCTGGGAAGCGCCGGTGTCGGTGCCGGTGCGGGGCGGCCAGATCTGCGGGATCACCTGCGGTCCCCACTGGGGTGCCGTGACGGCGGCGCCGGTGCCGGCCAGCGCCAGCAGGATGGCGAAGGTCGCGAGGCCCTTGCCGCCGCCGGAGGACCGGGCGGGCTCGGACGTGCGGACCGGATCTGAATCGTGGTGGGTCGGCTCGGCCATGGTCCTGGTCGCCGTTTCTGTTTCGGGCTCGGTCGAGGTGGCCGCGGGCCGCTCGTAGCTGCGCGGACTGGTCCAGGGCGTAGCCGTGGAAGTCTCGGTCGCCGGCGTGTCGGCGGCGGGCTCCGGCGCGACGGTGCCGGTCGGCGTCGTCTCGTCCGTCGTGCGGTCCTCGGCCGAGCGGTCCTCGGCGGCGCGCTCGTCGGCCGGGGCGGCCGCGTCGAGCTCCGCCTGGTCCAGCGTCACGTTGTGGCGGCCGGCGGCGGCGAGCAGGTCGGGATGGCGCGCACTGGGGATCGCTCCGCGCTTCTTCCATCCCTGGACCGTCGTGACCGGCATGCCCAGCTTGTGGGCCATGGGGCGGATGCCGCCGAACTTCTCGATGATGCGCTCGGCTGCGGAGCCGGTCGGGTTGGTGCCGTCGGACGGATCCGGCACGGTCGGGTCGTTATCCGATTGATCGGGGGGACGGGGACTCATGAGCGGCCTTCTCGTATTCCCTGGGGGCGTTTATCGTTGGCGGTTATCGTCTGACTGTTCTTGCACTTGTTCCGGTCCGGGGCTTGGTTCCGGTCCGGATTTCGGCCGGCGTGTTCAATCCGGCGGGGAAAGGCTTCCGGCGGGTGGGAGGAGATCAAGCAGAGCCGCCTGATCCGGCCGGCGTGCGATGAGGATGTCGCGCCACCCCACCGTACGCACCGCCGTACCGACCGCTTCGCTCAGGCAGAAAGCCAGGATTTCTCCCAGACGATCGGCCAGCCCCGCCTTGTGAACAACCTTAACAAAGCTTTGCGCCGTCCGGGGAGAGAAAAACAGGACTGCGTCGATTGTACCGGCGTACAGCGCTTCCACGGTCCCGGGCAGCAGCCCGGTCACCGGCTCGGCCGCGTACAGCACCTGGCGCTCCACCGTGAAGCCGGCCCGGCCGAGATCCCCGGCAAGGTCGCCCGCGACGGCGCTGCCGGCGGCATGGTACAGACGTCCGGCCGCGGGATCGAGTCGGTCGGCCACCAGCCGGGCGAGGCTTTCGACATCGCCCCGGGCGCTTTCGACCCGGGCGAAGCCTGCCTCTCGGGCGCATCGGGCGGTGGCGTCCCCGACCGCCAGCGCCGGCAGGTCGCGCCTGGCCGTACGCGCTGCGGTTGCTCGTACGCCGTTGGCGCTCGTGAACAGGAGGGCCTGTACGCCGTCCAGCTCCAGCGGCGGGCCGGACAGGTTCCGGATTTCGAGCAGGGGCTGGACCACAGGCTCGAAGCCGCGCCCGCGCAGTTCCGCGGCGAGCGCCTCGGAATCCTCGCGCGGGCGCGTGATCAGGATGCGCCGGAGTCCGGTGCCGGCGGGCTGCGCGGTCACGGTCCGCTCACGGCACGAAGAAGCCCGGCGGCATCAGGCTCTTCAGCTCCTCGCCGGCATCGCGCCCCAGGGCCACGGCATCGGCCGCGGTTCCCCGCCGCGCCGTGCCGAGCATCTGCTTGCCGGCGGGATCGGCCACCAGCGCGTCGAGGGTCAGGGTGCCGGCCTCGTCGAGATTGGCCAGCGCCGCGATCGGCGTCCGGCAGGAGCCGTCGAGCGCCGCCAGCAGCGCCCGCTCCGCCGAGACCCGGACCATGGTGGCCTCGCAGTTGAGCGGGGCCAGCAGGGCGTTGGTCATGTCGTCGTCGGCCCGGGTCTCGATCCCGATGGCGCCCTGGGCCACGGCGGGCAGCATGACGTCGGGCTCGATCACCGAGGTGATCCGGTCGGTCATGTCGAGCCGCTTCAGGCCGGCGAGCGCCAGCAGGGTGGCGTCGACCTCGCCGTCGGCCAGCTTGCGCAGCCGCGTCTCCACGTTGCCCCGGATCGGCACCACCTTCAGGTCGGGCCGCCGCGCCAGCACCTGGGCCTGCCGGCGCAGGCTCGCGGTGCCGACCACGGCGCCTTCCGGCAGGTCGTCGAGATGGGCGGCGACATTGGAGAAGAAGGCGTCGCGCGGGTCCTCGCGCGGGAGGAGGCAGCGGATCTCCAGCCCGTCGGGCAGCCAGGTCGGCACGTCCTTCATGGAATGGACCGCCAGGTCGATCGACCCGGCGACCAGCGCCTCCTCGATCTCCTTGGTGAAGAGGCCCTTTCCGCCCGCCTCCATCAGGGTGCGGTCCTGGATGCGGTCGCCGGTGGTCCGGATCACCACGATCTCGATCGCGTCGGGAGCCGCCAGCGCGGCATGGGCCGCGGCCAGGCGGGCGCGGGTCTGGTGGGCCTGCGCCAGCGCCAGGGGGCTGCCGCGCGTGCCGATACGGACGGGGCCGGTTCGCACAGGGATGCTCATGATTTTTCTTTAGGACGTTACGGGCCGCTGCGGAAGTCCCCACATGGGCCGGGACGGCGCAAGTGGAAAGTCCGTTGGTATAGGGGCTTTTACGCTGTATGTCTCGCTGTCCCGTCGCTGCGGTGCGGTGGAATGGATTTGCCGCGATGCGGCGGGATCAACCTGCCGCCATGCGGCGGGGGACCGGTGGAGAGAAAGCGGATGATCACGGAACGCAGGCAGGTGATATTCTCGAACGACGCGGTCCGCGAGGCGGTGCGGCTGTTCGCGGCCCTGCATCCGGACAAGATGCCGCACGGGCAGGTGCGGCGGGTCTGGACGGTGACCGAGCCGGAGCTTCAGCTGTTCGTCCAGATCGAGCAGATCGGCGCCCGCAAGCTTCACGAGATGCGGTTCGGCCAGGGCGAGATCGCCGCCTTCCTGATCCTGTTCTGCCGGAAGAACAAGATCCCGCTGCCCCGGTCGTCCGAGAAATTCCTCGAACTCGAGAACGGCTCCCTGTCGCTGGTCATTACCAAGCAGATCCTGACCGAAACCCTGACCCGAACCTGATCGCACCGGATCGATAGTTCAATGATAGTCTTAGGCATCGAAACCAGCTGCGACGAGACGGCCGCTGCCGTCGTCACCGACCGGCGCGAGATCCTGGGCGACGTCGTGCTGTCGCAGCTCTCCGACCACCGCCCCTATGGCGGCGTCGTTCCCGAGATCGCCGCCCGCGCCCACCTGGACCACCTGGACGGCCTGATCCGCCGCGCCATGGACGAGGCGGGCATCGGCTTCGACCGGCTCGACGGGGTCGCCGCGACCGGGGGGCCGGGGCTGATCGGCGGCGTGATCGTCGGCGTGATGACCGCCAAGGCGATCGCCGCCGTGCGCGGCCTGCCCTTCGTCGCGGTCAACCACCTGGAAGGCCACGCCCTGACGGCGCGGCTGACCGACCCCGCGCCGGAAGGCCTGGCCTTCCCGTACCTGCTGCTGCTGGTGTCGGGCGGCCATTGCCAGATCCTGGCGGTCGAGGGGGTCGGGCGCTACCGGCGGCTCGGCACCACGATCGACGACGCGGTCGGCGAGGCGTTCGACAAGGCGGCCAAGCTGATGGGCCTGGGCTATCCCGGCGGGCCGCTGCTGGAGCGCGCGGCCGAGGGCGGCGATCCCGCCCGGTTCGAGCTGCCGCGCCCGATGAAGGGGCGCCCGGGCTGCGACTTCTCCTTCTCCGGACTGAAGACGGCGGTGCGCAACCGTCTGGACGAGCTGCCGGCCGGCCCGCTGGATCCGGCCGACGTCCGCGACCTCGCCGCCGGGTTCCAGGCCGCCGTCGGCGACGTTATGGTCGACCGCTGCGCCCGGGCCATGGCCCGGTTCCGCGCCGAGCATCCGGACGGCGACACGCTGGTGGTGGCGGGCGGCGTCGCCGCCAACAAGTACCTGCGCGCCCGGCTGACCGCCCTGGCGGAGAAGCAGGGCTTCCGTTTCCAGGCGCCGCCGATGCGGTTGTGCACCGACAACGCCGTGATGATCGCGTGGGCCGGGCTGGAACGGCTCAGGCTCGGCCAATCCGACGGCCTCGACTTCGCACCCCGCCCCCGCTGGCCGCTCGACCCGGCCGCCCGGAAGCCGGAGGGCAAGGGCGCCAAGGCGTGAAGGGGAAGTTCATCCCGGGCTTGGGCGGTCAATCGCCGGGAGAATGCGTCGTGATCGAGACTACCTCGACAGCCATCATGTTTCCCCGGTGCGGCTTCCCGTCGCCCAGGACGATCCGCCGCGAGGCCGCGACCAACGTGCAGCGATAGACGACCACGATCGCCTCCCTGCCCAGTCCGGTTCGGCGGCTGACGACGAAGTACGGCGTGTCGGCGCGGTGGGCGACCCGGTCAGGCCGGTCGGGATGGCTGACTACGTGGGATATGATCGAGAAAAGGCACTCCGACTGATGCCGGGCAAGGTTTTGCAAAGGTGGAAGCGACAGGCTGGTCGGGATCATTCCTGTTTCGGCTCACGCGGGCTCGACACCGTCGCGATCCCTGTCGGCAAGGCGAACCATCGTGGGATAAAGCAGGGAAAAGGGTGACGACAGCCTTTCAAGGTCGCCGGAGGCAATGGCCTCGGCTTTCGCCGCGTCGAGCCTGGTGAAAAGATCCTGGATCGCGTCGTCGATGGCACGTTCCTGTACCGGGTCGCCGGTCCCCCCCGAGTCGGGTGCAGGTGAAACCGCCTGGGCATCGTGGCCCGACGCGGGAGTGGCCCGTTTCAGGAGTGCCATGACCATACCGACCGCGAACTGTTGACCGGGAGCGAACCCGGATAGAACTATCCGAAATCGCGCGGAAGCGCCAGCGCCCTTCCATCGCGTGACGCCGGGGCGAACCGGACCCGGCGATCCGCGCAACCCGGTTGCCATCCCCGCGCCGCTCCCGTAATGACTGCGCCGTCCGCCACCAGGGAAATCCGTCATGACCGCTGCCGATGTCCAGCCCTTCGCCCGAGTCGGCGTGATCGGCGCCGGTGCGTGGGGCACCGCGATCGCGCTGGCGGCGCTCCGGGCGGGACGCGACTCCGTCCTGTGGGCGCGCGAGCCGGAGGTCGTGGAGGCGATGCGCCAGCGGCGCGAGAACGCCCGCTACCTGCCTGGAATCCCGCTCGACCCCGCGCTCGGCCTGACCGGCGACCTGGCGGAGGCCGCGGCGGCCGACGTGCTGATGCTGGTGACCCCGGCGCAGCACCTGCGCGCCGCCTGCGCCCGGCTGGCCCCGATCGCGGCGGCCGGCACGCCGGTCGTGTTGTGCGCCAAGGGGATCGAGCTCGCGACCGGCTGCCTGATGAGCGAGGCCGCCGAGGCGGAACTGCCCGGTCGCCCGGTCGCGGTGCTCTCGGGCCCGACCTTCGCCGCCGAGGTGGCGCGCGGCCAGCCCACCGCGGTCACGCTGGCGATCGGCGACCAGGCCCTGGGCGCGCGCCTGGTCGAGACGCTGGGCAGCCGCAGCTTCCGGCCGTACCTGTCGGACGACGTGACCGGGGCCCAGATCGGCGGCGCCGTCAAGAACGTGCTGGCCATCGCCTGCGGCATCATCGAAGGAAAGCGGCTGGGCGACAACGCGCGCGCCGCGCTGATCACCCGCGGACTGGCCGAGATCACGCGCCTGGCCCTGGCGCTGGGCGCCCGGCCGGAGACGCTGACCGGCCTGTCCGGCCTGGGCGACCTGACGCTGACCTGCACCAGCCACCAGTCGCGCAACATGTCGCTGGGCGCGGCGCTGGGCCAGGGACGGCCGCTGGCCGACATCCTGGGGGAACGCCATTCCGTCGCGGAGGGTGTCCACACCGCCGCGGCCGTCGGAGCGCTCGCCGCGCGCAAGGGGGTGGACATGCCGATCTGCCAGGCGGTCGACGCCATCCTCAACCGCGGCGCCGACATCGACGCGACGATCGCGGCCCTGATGGCTCGGCCGTTTCGCATCGAAGGCCGGTAGGGTAAGACTGGTCACCCGCGACAGCGGGCAGGCAGCACCAAACATGGGCAGCACCAAACAAGGGGAGGCATAGCAATGCATTTCATCATCACCTGCACCGACAGGCAGGGCAGCGGCGACGTCCGCGCGGCCAACCGAACCGCCCACCTGGCCTATCTGGAAAGCTTCGGCGACAAGATCTTCGCCGCCGGCCCGACGCTGACCGACGACGGCAGCGCCATGACCGGCAGCGTGCTGATCGTCGAGTTCGACGACCGCGCCGGCGCCGAGCGCTTCTCCGCCGACGACCCCTATGCCAAGGCCGGTCTGTTCGAGAGCGTAACGATCCTGCCGTGGCGCAAGGTCCTGCCGAAGTCGCCCGCCTGATACCCGACCGCAACCCAGGACAGACAGACAAGACCCCGAGGCGGCAGCGATGGCCTATTGGCTGGTGAAATCCGAGCCCTTCAAATATTCCTGGGACCGGATGGTCGCGGACGGCGTCACCCACTGGGACGGCGTCCGCAACCACCAGGCTTCCAACAACCTGAAGGCCATGCGCCTGGGCGACCGGGCCTTCTTCTACCACTCCAACGAGGGGCTGGAGATCGTCGGCGTGGTCGAGATCGCCCGGGAATACTATCCCGATCCCGGTGACGAGGCGGGCCGCTTCGGCATGGTGGACGTCAGGCCCGTGGTCCCCGCCGCGACGCCGGTGACGCTGAAGCAGATGAAGGCCGATCCCGTCCTGGCCGACATGGCGCTGATCCGGCAGTCCCGCCTGTCGGTCTGCCCGGTCACCGATACCCAATGGCGGCATATCTGTCGGCTGGCCGGGATCGATGCCTGAGGAGCCGAGACCCGGAGAACTCTGCCGTCTGGGGGAAATCCCCGACGGTACCGGACGCGGCTTCACGCTGCGTGCGGGCGGTGCCGCCGTGGGATCGGCGCCGCTCGACATCCTGGTCGTGCGGCGGGGCGACGGGGTCGTGGGCTACGTCAATTCGTGCCCGCACGCACGCTCGCCGCTGGACTGGACGCCCGACCGCTTCATGAGCCTGGACGGGCGCCACATCCAGTGCGCCACCCACGGCGCGCTGTTCGAGATCGGTACGGGGCTCTGCGTCAGCGGTCCCTGCCTCGGCAGCTTCCTGACACCCGTGGGGGTCACGGTGAGGGACGGCCGGGTCTTCGTCCCGGACCGCCCCGTCGAATCGGACAAAACCGCAGAATGAGGACTCAGCGGGCTTCCGGCAGGCTGGCCGCGAAATCCCGGGTGGTATGGACGACCCGTCGCGCGATGCCACGCAGTTCCTCGGCGGCCGCCGCATAGCCCCTGCCGTCCCGCGGCACGGCTTGGAGCACCGCGTCGATGGTCATCATGCTGGTGCGGCTGCTGATCCGGCTCAGCCGGCCGACGCAATCCGCCCCGCCTTCCGCGCCATCTTCCGTTCCGCTGTCCGCACCCCTGTCGCCCGACATGTCGCCGCCCCGTCGCTTAGCATCACGCTCGTCATCGCGACGCTAGCCCCAGGTCCCTTAATACGGGGTAAATGTTGTCTTGGCGGAACGGCCCGCGGGCCGGGTCGCAAAGGCCGGGGGACCACCTCCAGGCGGACTATGCCTTGCGACTTATTGTCCGTGGACTGCCCGGCGGGAAGCCCGGCTCCCCGTGGCCGGCGAGGCACGAGGTCTCCCGAGTGGAAAGACCACTTGCGTAACCACATCAGCGGCAGCGCGGCCGGGAAGACCGCCGATACGCAATGACATGCCATATCTCGGATCGCCCGCAGGCAGTCCATCGAGGGTCTGCGCGGGCCCGTTCCAGACGCCGGCCAATCCCGGGCCATTGATGCCGCAATGCAGCATGGTTCGTCGTCTGGTCTGGAACAAGGCGGCGGTTCCGTTCCACCTGTCCCGCTCCATGGCCAGTCCTGTCCCGCAAGGTCCAATATTTGGCCGGATCAGGTGAAGGATCATGCCGTATCCCGCCCAGGCGGGAGGTCGGATCGGCGCTTGAGATAGATCAATGCCCGGCGGCGGCACTGCCTTTACAAGGTCCGGCACGGGATTTCCGCAACCTCGAAGACTGGTGCCGGGCACCGTGCCTTGCGCCCGAGCGGCTTGTTAAAGATAGGCCGCTGTGGATAATCACGTGTTGACCGATGAGGTTACCGGATCGATTGTTCCAAGATCGGCCGAGAACAGTAACCAGAATGAACCGGGGGAACCGCGAGCCAATGAACACAACGCCGAACACGACTCCCAGCACCTTCCCGCCTCCCGAAGCTGTTGCGAAGTCGGCCTGGGTCGATGCCGAAGGCTACGCCCGGATGTACGAGCAGTCGGTCAAGGATCCGGAGGCTTTCTGGGGTGAGCATGGCAAGCGCCTCGACTGGATGCGCCCCTACACCAAGGTCAAGGATGTCAGCTTCACCGGCGACGTCCACATCCGGTGGTTCTTCGACGGCACGCTGAACGTCAGCGCCAACTGCATCGACCGCCACCTCGCCGACAAGGCCGACCAGACCGCGATCATCTGGGAAGGCGACAACCCGGCCGAGAGCAAGCACATCACCTACCGCGAGCTGCACGAGCAGGTCTGCCGGCTGGCCAACGTGCTGAAGGCCAAGGGCGTCAAGAAGGGCGACCGGGTCACCATCTATCTGCCGATGATCCCCGAGGCCGCGTACGCCATGCTGGCCTGCGCCCGGATCGGCGCCATGCACTCCATCGTGTTCGGCGGCTTCTCGCCCGACAGCCTGCGCGACCGTCTCGTCGACTGCGACAGCCACCTGCTGATCACCGCGGACGAGGGCCTGCGCGGCGGCCGCAAGGTGCCGCTGAAGAAGAACGCCGACGTTGCCCTGGAAGGGTCGCCGAACGTCAAGACCCAGATCGTCGTCCGCCGCACGGGCGGCGACGTCGCGTGGACCGAGGGCCGCGACTTCTGGTACGACGAGGAGATCGCCAAGGTTTCCGCCGACTGCCCGCCGGAGGAGATGAGCGCGGAAGACCCGCTGTTCATCCTCTATACCTCCGGCTCGACCGGCAAGCCCAAGGGCGTGCTCCACACCACCGGCGGCTATCTGGTCTACGCCTCGATGACGCACCAGTACGTCTTCGACTACAAGCCGGGCGAGGTCTACTGGTGCACGGCCGACGTGGGCTGGGTCACCGGCCACTCCTACATCGTCTACGGCCCGCTCGCCAACGGCGCCACGACCCTGATGTTCGAGGGCATCCCGAACTACCCGTCGGTCTCGCGCTTCTGGGAAGTGATCGACAAGCACAACGTGTCGATCTTCTACACCGCTCCGACCGCGATCCGCGCGCTGATGCGCGAGGGCGAGACCCCGGTCAAGAAGACCAGCCGCAAGTCGCTGCGCATCCTGGGTTCGGTCGGCGAGCCGATCAACCCCGAGGCCTGGCTGTGGTACCACAGGGTGGTCGGCGACGAGCGCTGCCCGATCGTGGACACCTTCTGGCAGACCGAGACCGGCGGCATCCTGATCTCCCCGCTGCCCGGCGCCACCACGGCCAAGCCCGGTTCGGCCACGCTGCCGTTCTTCGGCGTCCAGCCGGTCGTCGTGGACAACGACGGCAAGCTTCTGGAGGGCGAGACCGAGGGCAACCTGTGCATGGCCGACAGCTGGCCCGGCCAGATGCGCACCGTGTTCGGCGACCATGTCCGGTTCGTCCAGACCTATTTCTCGACCTTCGAGGGCAAGTACTTCACCGGTGACGGCTGCCGCCGCGACGCCGACGGGTACTACTGGATCACCGGCCGCGTCGACGACGTGATCAACGTGTCCGGCCACCGCATGGGCACCGCCGAGATCGAGAGCGCGCTGGTCGCCCACCCCAAGGTCGCGGAGGCCGCGGTCGTCGGCTACCCGCATGACCTCAAGGGCCAGGGCATCTACGCCTACGTCACGCTCAACGCCGGCGAGCATCCGAGCGAGGAGCTGCGCAAGGAGCTGGTGACCTGGGTCCGCAAGGAGATCGGCCCGATCGCCACGCCGGACCTGATCCAGTGGGCGCCGGGCCTGCCGAAGACCCGTTCCGGCAAGATCATGCGCCGCATCCTGCGCAAGATCGCCGCGAACGAGCACGAGGCGCTGGGCGACACTTCCACGCTGGCCGACCCCGGCGTGGTCACCGAACTGGTCGACAACCGCATGAACCACGGCTGACCTGTCCGTTCGGCGGATCGAATCAAGTCGGGAGAGGGGGGCCTTGAGCCCCCCTTTTTCGTTCGCGCATCCTCGGATGGCTTGCCGCCATACCCCACCTTGCGCACGGAGCTGTATTCGTTCTAAATATTAATGCTGATTTTCGAGGCACCTTTCATTGGTGTCCACCCGCTACCATATGCGAACCATGACTGGAACACGCCCCTTCAAGCACGTCCTGGACCGGCTTCAGCAGGTTGGCCTTCGCCCGACACGGCAAAGGCTGGCGCTCGCCCGCCTGTTGTTCGACAAGGCCGACAGGCATGTCACCGCTGAACAACTCCATGGCGAAGCGACCGACGCCGAGGTACGGGTGTCTCTGGCGACCGTCTACAACACGCTGCACCAGTTCACCGACGCGGGGCTGCTGCGCGAAGTGGTGGTCGAGGCGGGGCGGTCCTATTTCGATACGAACGTGGCCGACCACCACCACTTCTTCTTCGAAGGGTCGGGCAACCTCCAGGATATTCCGAGCGAGAGCGTGACCGTCGCCCATCTGCCCCAGGCGCCCGCCGGGACCAGGGTGGCGCGCGTCGACGTGATCATACGCCTGATGCCGGAGGATTCCGCGGCGGGCTGATCGGGCATTTTCGGTCCCGGATCAGTTTCGAATATTACCGGTTGATTGACTCCTACCTCCTTCGGGATGCATAAGGTGCCGGGATGGTTTGACCCGGCCCGACCGGCGGCATGATCGGAACCGTCCCAGTATGAGGAGGATGGAATGTCGCTCTCGGGGTCCAGGACCGAACAGAACCTGAAGGCGGCCTTCGCCAGCGAGAGTCAGGCGAACCGGCGTTACCTCTATTTCGCCCAGCAGGCCGACGTGGAAGGCTTCCACGATGCTGCCGCCGCGTTCCGGACGACGGCCGAGGGGGAGACCGGGCATGCGCACGGGCATCTCGAATTCCTCCAGGAGGTCGGGGACCCAGCCACCGGGAAGCCGATCGGCACCACCCGGCAGAACCTGGCCGCCGCCATCGCGGGCGAGACCTTCGAGGCCGCCGAGATGTACCTGACGATGGCGCGCACCGCCCGCGAGGAGGGCTTCGACGAGGTCGCCGACTGGTTCGAAACGCTCGCGAAGGCGGAGAAAGCCCATGCCGCCCGGTTCCAGAAGGTCCTGGACCGGCTGGAGTGACCGGGCGGGGGCAAGCCTCCTACTCGATGGATTCGGCCGGATAGACGCCCCAGAATTCGGACCGCTGGAGCCAGCCGCGGTAGCCGTCGACATCGACCTCGCACCAGGCCTGCTCGCAGCGCAGCAGCTTGCCGGCGACGCCGGGCTCCACCTTGGCGAGGCCCGCCGCGGCATCGCCGGCGGCGCGGCGCAGCACGCGCACGCCGCCCGTGACGATCATGGCGCGCTTGCCCGACAGCATGCTCTGGTGGACCCAGCCCTCGGTGCCTTCCCAGTCGCGGATGCGTCTCCAGGTGTCGAATTCGGCGGTGATCTCCACCGGGATGTCGCGCTTCACGAAGACCCATTCCACCGGATAGCGGGTGCCCGGCCCGGTCCGCACGTTGACCTCCGCCGAGCGGAGCGAGACGAAACGCGGAACCGGCAGGCCCGTCGGGGGAGCCATGCCGGGGACCGACTCGGGTTCCTGCGCGAGTGCCGCGGGAGCGGAGAGCGAAACGGGCAGCAGCAGGGCGCCGAAGCAGATGGCGAGGATGCCGGAACGGACGGCAGATATCATGGACGCGAACTCAGGTCTGTAACGGGTCTGGAAAGCCCGGGAACGGGCTATTGCCTCAATGTGGCGGGGATATGACCGCCCCGAGGCGGCTCAGCCTAGACCAAGTCCGTTAAGAGGTGGTCACCCGCCGCAGGCCGGATGTTACCGCGTCGCTGGACAAGACGGCACGGCGCTTGGTATGGCAAGGCGAAGCCGCCAGGGAGATCCGGTCCGATGCCCGAGAAGAAGAAACCCGTCGTCGTCGTCACCCGCAAGCTGCCGGACGTGATCGAGACGCGGATGATGGAGCTGTTCGACACCCGCCTCAACCACGACGACACGCCGCCGACCGCGGCGGAGCTGATCGAGGCCGTCAAGACCGCCGACGTGCTGGTGCCCACGGTGACCGATCGGATCGACGCGCGCGTCCTGTCCCAGGCCGGTCCGAACCTGCGGCTGATCGCCTCGTTCGGCACCGGCGTGGACCATATCGACCTGAAGACCGCCCGCCAGCGCGGCATCACGGTCACCAACACGCCCGGCGTGCTGACCGAGGACACGGCCGACATGACCATGGCGCTGCTGCTCGCGGTGTCGCGCCGGCTGTCGGAGGGCGAGCGGTTGGTCCGGTCGGGCGAGTGGAAGGGCTGGGGACCCACCACCATGCTGGGTCACCGGATCTGGGGCAAGCGCCTGGGCATCATCGGCCTGGGCCGGATCGGGCAGGCGCTGGCCAAGCGCGCCCGCGGCTTCGGCCTGTCGATCCATTACCATAACCGGCGCCGCGTCCATCCCGAGATCGAGGGCGAGCTGGAAGCGACCTACTGGGAGAGCCTGGACCAGATGCTGGCGCGGATGGACGTCGTCTCCATCAACTGCCCGCACACCCCGGCCACGTACCACCTGCTGTCAGCGCGCCGGCTGCAATTGCTGCGGCCCCACTGCTACATCGTCAACACCTCGCGCGGCGAGGTGGTGGACGAGAACGCCCTGACCCGCATGCTCCAGAAGGGCGAGCTGGCCGGGGCCGGGCTCGACGTGTTCGAGCACGAGCCGGCGATCAACCCCAAGCTGCTGACGCTCGACAACGTCGTCCTGCTCCCCCACATGGGTTCGGCGACGATCGAGGGCCGCATCGACATGGGCGAGAAGGTGATCATCAACATCAAGACCTTCGCCGACGGCCACGCCCCGCCGGACCGCGTGCTCGAAGCGATGTTCTGAGCGCTCCTGCCGCCTATATGACGGGTACCGGCACCGGCGGGCCGGTACCCGACGACGCCAGGGAGCTTCAGATGACCGATCCGTGGGAGCGGCGCGACCGGCGAGGACGCAGGACGGCGCGTACCGTCCTGCTGAAGGTGCTGCTGCCGCTCGCCGTGATCGGCGCCAGCGTGGCGGTGCTCGTCATGCTGCACCTGGACGGCAGCCTGCGGATGTTCCTGGACCAGCAGTCCATGTTCGGCATGATCGCCGTGGTCCTGGTGCTCAACCTGGTCGGATTCGCCTTCATCTACATGCTCTCGATGGTCTGGAAATCGGTCAAGCACGACCTCCTGAACCTTCGCGATCCCTGAGGCCGGAGAGCGGTTTCCGACATGCCTGACGAAATGTTCCCGCACGCGAAGCGCGAGACCTCCCATCACGGGCGCCCGCGGGCATCCGAACTGCTGGACATCTTCGTCGAGGGGCATCCCGACGACCGGATCGTGCTGGGAGACCTGATCACGCTGCTGGGCGACCGGGCCTTCGGGGCGCTGCTGCTGATCTTCGCCCTGCCCAACATGATCCCGGTCCCCCTGCCCGGCCTGTCCACCGTGCTGGGGCTGCCGATGGTGCTGTTCGCGGCCCAGCTGATGCTGGGCCACCCGGCGCCCTGGCTGCCCGCCCGGCTGGCGCGCCTGTCCGTCAGGCGGGAGACTTTCCTGACCATGGTCGGCGCCACCCGGCGCTATCTGGTGTGGGCCGAGCGCCTGCTCAGGCCGCGCTGGGCCGTCCTGACCGACGGGCCGGGCGAGCGGCTGCTGGGCGCGGTTTGCCTTCTGCTCTCGCTGATCCTGATCCTGCCGATCCCGCTGGGCAACCTCCTGCCCGCCTTCGCCGTGGCGCTGATGGCGCTGGGACTGCTGGAGAAGGACGGCGTCTGCGTGACCCTGGGCCTTTGCGTCGCCGCCAGCAGCATCACGGTCGTGGTCGCCGTGGTCGTCCTGATCGTCGAGGCGGCATTGCTGCTGTACCGGCAGCTGTTCCCCTAAAGGTAGGCCCTCAGCCGAAGCGGGTCACGATCCGGGCGACCTGCCCGCGGTAGCTGCCGCCGAACAGGCGGACATGGACCAGCAGAGGGTAGAGATTGTAGAGGTCGCGGCGCACCTCGAAGAAGCCCGGCCGGATCGGGCGAAGCTCGTGGTAGCGGCGGAAGAAGGGCTCGCCGAAGGTACCGAACAGGGTGGAAAAGGCCAGTTCGATCTCCGGATCGGCATGGTATATCGCCGGGTCGATGAAGCCGGCGACGCGGCCCCGGAACGCCAGCACGTTGCCGCCCCACAGGTCGCCGTGGATGAGGCTCGGCGGGGCGGGCTCGCCGATCAGGTCGGGCAGCCGGGCGGCGAGCCGCTCGATCGCGGCCATCAGGGCGCCATCAATCCGCCGCTCGTCCAATGCCTTGCGCGCCATGTGCATCAGGCGATGGTCGCGGAAGAAGGCGATCCAGTCGTCCGTCCCAGGGTTCGGCTGGGGCAGCGGGCCGATCAGCGTGTCCTGCGGAAAACCGTAGCGGGCGGCGCCGATGCCGTGAAGCGCCGCGACCAGTTCGGCGGCGTGCTCCTGGGCGGAAGCGGTCAGGCCGCCGCCGTCGCTCTCGACGTGGGACATCACCAGCAGGCGGTCGTCGGCGTGGAACAGCTCCGGCACCGGCAGGCGGGAATGCTCCGCGAGGTAGCGCAGCATCATGGCTTCGAGCGTCAGCCCCTTGCCGCTTTTGGCGACCACCCGCCGCCCGTCCGTGAGGTCGAGCAGCCACAGCTCGGCGGCGTTGCCGCCGGCCAGCGGCCTGGACGACGCGACGGTGCCGACGCCTTCAGGAATCGTCGGCGGCATGGACATGGACGGCTCCGGGACGGGAATGGCGGAGCTGGTCGAGCAGGCCGGACGCGGCGGCTTCGACCAGGTCGAGCACTTCGGTGAAGTGGGTGCCCTCGCCGTAATAGGGATCGGGCACCTCGCGCCGGGGGGCGTCGGGCGCATAGTCCATGAACAGCCTGACGCGGTCCCTGGCCCCATCGGGCGCCATGCGGACGAGCTGGTCGTAGTGCCCTTGGTCCATCGCGAGGATCAGGTCGAATTCCTCGAAGTCGGCCGGCTTCACCCGGCGGGCGCGCAGGTCGCCGATATCGACGCCGCGCTTGGCGGCGGCCGCGACGGAGCGCCGGTCCGGCGGTTCGCCCACATGGTAGCCGTGGGTGCCGGCGCTGTCGGTCTCGATCCTGCCGGCCAGCCCGGCCTCGGCGACGAGATGGCGGAACACCCCCTCGGCGGTGGGCGAGCGGCATATGTTGCCGGTGCATACGAACAGGACCTTGACCATCGCTACTCCCCCGGAACCGGAACGCGGCTGTACCGCGTCACCATGTCATAGTCCTTGCGCGGCCCCGTGACCAGCCAGCGTACGGTCCAGGCGTCATGGCTCTCGACCCGGAAGCCGCCGCGGTAGACGTCGGCGCCGCAAAGGTGCAGAACCTGGGCGGTGCCGTCCGACAGGTCCAGGTCGTGGAACGGCGAGCCGTCGTGGCGGAAGACCGTCGCGCGCCGCGGCCCGTCCGGGAAGCAATAACGGTAGGTCTGCTCGGCCGGCCCGGCATGGTCGCCGAAGCGCAGGGTTCCGGTTTCCGTCAGCAGCAGGTCGCCGTCGTCCCTGCCCCGGAAAACCGCTGTCCCGTCGAACGAGCCGTCCTGCCCCAGCCGGGCGTCGCGCACCGTGCGGGCGATGCGCCATGCGCCCGCCAGGAATGCGCGCAGATCCGCCACGGCGTGGACTCTTCCGTTGGCCCCGGCGAGGCCCGCCCCTAAACTCACCCAACCTCTCCCGCTTCGGAAAAAGCATCATGATGTTAAAGCCTTCCGACCGGATCGTCATCCTGACAGGCGCCGGCATCTCCAAGGAATCGGGCCTGGACACGTTCCGCTGCGCCGGCGGCGTGTGGGAACGGGTGCGGCTGGAGGACGTCGCCACGCCCGAGGGCTACGCCCGCGACCCCGACATGGTCCACCGCTTCTACAACGACCGGCGGCGCGGATTGCTCCAGGCCGACATCCGGCCGAACGCCGCCCACGACGCCCTGGCCCGGCTGGAGCGGGAATGGCCCGGCGAGGTCCTGCTGGTGACCCAGAACATCGACGACCTGCACGAGCGCGCGGGGTCGCGCAACCTGATCCACATGCACGGCGAGCTGTTGAAGGCCCGGTGCGGCGTGTGCGGCGCGATCTCCGAGATCCGCGCCGACCTGTCGGTGGAGGATGATTGCGCCGACTGCGGGGCCGTCGCCGAGATGCGCCCCCACGTGGTCTGGTTCGGCGAGATGCCCCTGGAAATGGAGCGCATTTATCAGAACCTTGCCACTTCGGCCCTGTTCGTGTCAATCGGAACCTCCGGCAACGTGTATCCGGCCGCTGGATTCGTGCAGGAGGCGCGGATCAACGGCGCGCACACCGTCGAGCTGAACCTGGAACCGTCGGAAGGCGCCACCCTGTTCGACGAGACGATCTACGGCCCCGCCACCGGGGCGGTGCCGGCCTTCGTCGAGAGGCTGCTGGCGCTGAAGCGGTGACGCGGGCTGCCCGAATGCCCTTGGCAGCGGTGGCGGGGTGCTGTACCACTCGGCACCCGCCCGGTTCTCCATCCTTCATGCCGATCGCCCCGCGCCCATGCCCCTGTTCGCCGGTACCGACCTGACCTGCCTGCGCGGCGAGCGGCTGGTGTTCCAGGATCTCTCGTTCGCGGTCCCGGCCGGCGGCGCGCTGGTGCTGCTGGGGCCGAACGGCAGCGGGAAGTCCAGCCTGCTGCGGCTGATGGCCGGGCTGCTGCGGCCTTTCTCCGGAAGCATGAGCTGGGACGGCGTGCCGGTGTCCGGCGATCCGGACCTGCACCGGGCGCGCATCCATTATGTCGGCCATCTCGACGCCGTGAAGCCGGTGCTGTCGGCGCGGGAGAACCTGGCCTTCTGGGCGGCCATGGGGGGAGCTGCCGATCCCGGCGGCGCGGCGCTGGCCGCGCTGGAGCGGCTGGGCGTGCCGCACATCGCGGACATTCCGGGCCGGTACCTGTCCGCCGGGCAGAAGCGGCGGCTGAACCTGGCGCGCATCCTGGCCGCACCCGCGCCGCTGTGGCTGCTGGACGAGCCGTCGGTGGCGCTCGACCGGGCCGGCATCGGGCAGCTCGAGGCGGCGATCGCCGACCACCGCGCGGGCGGGGGGATCGTCGTGGTCTCGACCCATGCCGAGATCGCCCTGCCCGGCGCCTCGACCCTGCATCTGGACGACTTCGCCCTGGCGGCGGAAACGGAAGCGGAAGGGATCGAGCCATGAACCGCTTCCTCAAGCTGGTGTCGCGCGACCTGCGGCTGGCGCTGCGGCAGGGGTCGGACGCCACGGTCGCGGTGATGTTCTTCGTGCTGTGCGTCGTGCTGTTCCCGTTCGGCGTCGGGCCGGAGCCGAACATCCTGGCCCGCATCGCCGCGGGGGTGATCTGGGTGGCGGCGCTGCTGGCCTCGCTGCTGTCGCTGGAGCGGCTGTTCCAGAACGACTACGAGGACGGCAGCCTGGAGCTGCTGACCCTGTCCAGCCTGCCGCTGGAGGCGGTGGTGTTCGCCAAGGTGCTGGCGCACTGGCTGGTCACCGGCCTGCCGCTGATCGTAGCGGCCCCGCTGCTGGCGCTGCTGCTGAACATGGAGCCGGCGGGCTTTCCCGTGCTGGTCGCGACGCTGCTGATCGGCACGCCGACGCTGAGCCTGATCGGGGCGATCGGCGCCGCCCTGACCCTGGGCGCCCGGCGCGGCGGCGTGCTGCTGTCGCTGCTGATCCTGCCGCTCTACATCCCCGTGCTGATCTTCGGGGCCGGCGCGATCGACGCGTCCCTGTCCGGCTTCACCGCGCGGCCGCACCTGCTGCTGCTGGGCGGACTGCTGGTCGCGGCCCTGCCGCTGGCACCCTGGGCCGGAGCCGCGGCGCTGCGCCAGGCGATCGAGTAGAGCAGGTCCGGCCGGAAGGTCATAGGCCCGTCACGCAACCTTCCCCCACGGACCCATGTTCACCTGCTACACTCGGGTCCGAACAGAAGCGGTGAAAACCGCCGAAGCGGACCGCATTACGGGAGGCAGGCATGGCCCTCAAGGCCGAACAACTTAAGGGCGAGCTGACGGAGCAGATCGTCAGCCGCGTTCGCGACCGTCTGAACCGCGACCGGGCCGACATGGCCGAACGGTTCGTCCGCCAGTTCTATGCCAACGTGCCTCCCGACGACTTGCTGGAATCCAGCCCCGACCAGCTCTACAGCGCGGCGCTGTCGATCTGGCAGTTCGCCGCCCAGCGGCAGGAGCGGACCGCCCGGATCCGGGCCTATCACCCGCAGCTCGACGAGCATGGCTGGCAGTCCGGCCATACCGTGGTCGAGATCATCAACGACGACATGCCGTTCCTGGTCGATTCGGTCACGGCGGAGCTGAACCGCCAGGGCCTGACCGTCCATCTGGTGATCCACCCCGTGGTGCGGGTGCGCCGCGACGCGTCGGGCCGCCTGACCGACCTGTACGAGCCGCAGGCGGCGCCAGCCGAGGCCGTGCCCGAATCCTTCATGCATATCGAGGTGGACGAGCAGACCGATCCCCAGTTCCTGGAGAGAATCGCCCAGGGGATCGACAAGGTGCTGGCCGACGTGCGCGCCGCGGTCGAGGACTGGAAGGCCATGCACGAGCCCATGCGGCGCATCATCGACGGCGTCGACCGGACGCCCGACGCGCTGCCCGAGGGCGAGCTGGCCGAGGCGCGCGACTTCCTGCACTGGCTGAACGACGACAATTTCACCTTCCTGGGCTACCGGCGCTACCGGTTCGAGGGCGAGGGCGACGAGGCCCGGCTGACCCCGGTCGCCGGCGAGGGGCTGGGCATCCTGCGCGACGACGACGTCCGGGTGTTCGACGGGCTGCGCAACTTCGCCTCCCTGCCGCCCGACGCCCAGCAGTTCCTGCGCCAGCCGCGCCTGCTGCTGGTGACCAAGTCGAACCGGCGCGCGACCGTCCACCGCCCGGCCCTGATGGACAGCATCTTCATCAAGGCCTATGGCGACGACGGGAAGGTGGTCGGCGAGCACCTGTTCGTGGGGCTGTTCACGTCGGCCGCCTACAGCGCCAGCGCCCGCGACATCCCGTTCCTGCGCAACAAGGTGGCCCGGGTGCTGGAGCGCGCCGGGTTCGATCCGCGCAGCCACGACGGCAAGGCGCTGACCCACATCCTGGAGAACTTCCCCCGGGACGAGCTGTTCCAGATCACCGACAACGAGCTGTACGAGATCGCGATCGGCGTCCTTCACCTGCAGGAGCGCCAGCGCACCGCCCTGTTCATCCGCCGCGACCCGTTCGAGCGCTTCATGACCTGCCTGGTCTATGTCCCGCGCGACCGCTACGACACCGACCTGCGCCGGCGCATCCAGGCGATCCTGGAACGCGCCTTCAACGGCACCTGCTCCGCCTTCTTCACGCAGCTGGCCGAGAGCGTGCTGGCGCGGGTCCAGTTCGTCATCGAAACGAAGCCCGGCGGCATTCCCGATTACGATGCCGGGGAGATCGAGGAGCGGCTGATCGAGGCGAGCCGCGCGTGGCCCGACCGCTTGCAGGACGCCCTGGTCGAGGCCCGCGGCGAGGAGGAGGGGCTGCGCCTGCACCGGCGCTATTCCACCTCCTTCGACGTGGGATACCGGGATCGTTTCGGGGCCGAACTGGCCGTCTACGACATCGAGCGGATCGAGGAGGTGCTCCATACCGGGCGCCTGGGCCTGAACCTCTACCGGCCGATCGAGGCCGGCGAGACCGAGCTTTACCTGAAGCTCTACCATGACAGCGGGCAGGTGGCATTGTCCGACATCCTGCCCATGCTGGAGCACATGGGCGTCAAGGTGATCTCGGAGGGCGGGCCGTTCGAGGTGACGATCCCCGGCCGGATCGAGCCGGTCTGGATCCACGACTTCGCCATGACCAGCCGGGCCGGCGTCGCCGTGGACCTGGGCCGCGTGCGGCAGGCGTTCCAGGACGCGTTCCTGCGGGTCTGGGAAGGCCGGATGGAGGACGACGGCTTCAACCGGCTGGTGATCCGCGCCGGGCTGGGCTGGCGCGACATCACCATGCTGCGGGCCTACGCCAAATATTTGCGCCAGATCCGCTTCCAGTTCAGCCAGGACTACATGGAGGACACGCTGGCCGACCACGCCGCCATCACGCGGCTGATCGTCCGGCTGTTCCAGACCCTGCACGACCCGGACCGGCGGGCGACGCCGGGCGGCGCCGACGAGGCGCAGGTCGCGGTCAACGGGCTGCTGGTGGAGATCGACCACGCGCTGGACGAGGTCGCCAACCTGGACGAGGACCGCATCCTGCGCCGGTTCCTCAACCTCGTGCGCTCCACCCTGCGGACCAATTATTTCCAGAAGGCCGAGGACGGCGGGGTCAAGCCCTACCTGTCCATGAAGCTGGACAGCCGGGGCGTGGACGAGCTGCCCCTGCCCCGCCCCATGGTGGAGGTCTGGGTCTACAGCCCGCGGGTCGAGGCGATCCATCTGCGCGGCGGCAAGGTCGCGCGCGGCGGCATCCGCTGGTCCGACCGGCGCGAGGATTTCCGCACCGAGATCCTGGGCTTGATGAAGGCGCAGATGGTCAAGAACGCGGTCATCGTGCCCGTGGGGTCCAAGGGCGGCTTCGTGGTCAAGCGCCCGCCGCCGGCCGATGCCGGGCGCGACGTGCTGATGGCCGAGGTGATCGAGTGCTACAAGACGCTGATGCGGGGCCTGCTCGACATCACCGACAATTACGCGGCCGACGGGTCGGTCGTGCCGCCGCCCCGGGTGGTCCGGATCGACGGCGACGACCCGTACCTGGTGGTGGCGGCGGACAAGGGCACGGCGACCTTCTCCGACATCGCCAACGGCGTGTCGCTGGACTATGGCTTCTGGCTGGGCGACGCCTTCGCGTCGGGCGGATCGCGCGGGTACGACCACAAGAAGATGGGCATCACCGCGCGCGGCGCCTGGGAATCGGTCAAGCGCCACTTCCGCGAGATCGGCGTGGACTGCCAGACCCAGGACTTCACCTGCGTCGGCGTCGGCGACATGTCGGGCGACGTGTTCGGTAACGGCATGCTGCTGTCGCGCCACACGAAGCTGGTGGGCGCCTTCAACCACCTGCACATCTTCTGCGATCCGAACCCGGATCCGGCCACCAGCTTCGAGGAGCGGCGCCGGCTGTTCGACCTGCCGCGCTCGACCTGGGCGGACTATGACGCGGGGCTGCTGTCGCCGGGCGGCGCCATCTTCGACCGCAAGGCCAAGTCGCTGAAGCTGTCGCCCGAGATCCAGGCCCGCTTCGGCCTGACCCGCGACAAGGTGACCCCGGTGGAGCTGATCCAGGCGATGCTCCGGGGGCAAGTGGACCTGCTGTGGTTCGGCGGCATCGGCACCTTCGTCAAGGCGACCGAGGAGACCCATGCCGAGGTCGGCGACAAGGCCAACGACTCCAGCCGAATCGACGGCCGGGAGGTCCGCGCGAAGATCGTCGGCGAGGGCGCCAACCTGGGCGTGACCCAGCGCGGCCGAATCGAGTACGCCCAGGGGGGAGGACGGATCAACACCGACGCGATCGACAATTCCGCCGGCGTCGATACCTCCGACCACGAGGTCAACATCAAGGTTCTGACCGGCGACGTCATCGCCCGCGGCGACATGACCATGAAGCAGCGCGACCAGCTGCTGGCAAGCATGACCGACGAGGTGGGCGAACTGGTTTTGGCGGACAATTACCTCCAGACCCAGGCGATCAGCGTCGCCGGGATGGGCGGGGCCGAGTCGCTGGAAGGCCATGTCCGCTTCATGCGGCTGCTGGAGAAGAGCGGCCACCTGAACCGGGCGATCGAGTTCCTGCCCGACGACGAGGAGATCTCGTCGAGGACGTCGCGCGGGCAGGCGCTGACCCGGCCGGAGCTGGCCGTGCTGCTGGCCTATTCCAAGATCACGCTGTACGACGAGCTGCTGGGCTCCAACCTGCCCGACGATCCGCGCATGGCGGAGGATCTGGTCAAGTATTTCCCCAAGGCGCTGCGCCGCGACTTCCGCGAGGCGATCGAGCGGCACCGGCTGCGCCGCGAGATCATCGCCACGTACACCACCAACAGCATGGTCAACCGGGTCGGCCCGACCTTCCTGTCGGAGATGATGGAGAAGACCGGCATGGGGCCGGGCGACATCGCGCGGGCCTATACGGTCAGCCGCGACGCCTTCGCGCTGCGGACGGTCTGGACCGCCATCGAGGCGCTGGACAACCGGGTGCCGGCGGCCTGCCAGTACGAGATGATCCTGGCCACCCAGGCGCTGCTCCACCGCACGGTGCCGTGGTTCCTGATCAACGCCCCGCAGCCGCTCGACCTGGGCGCTGAGGCGGCCAACTATACCCCCGGCGTCGAGCGGCTGGCGGCCGACCTGGGCGCCGTGCTGTGCGAGGAGGACATGAGGCTGCTGGACCAGCGCGCCACGCACTGGACGGAGCAGGGCGTGCCGGCCGACCTGGCGCGGCAGGTCGCCAGCCTGGGCATCCTGGCGTCGGGGCTGGACGTGACCCGGATCGCCCGGCTGTGCCGGCGCGAGGTTCCCGCCGTGGCGCTGGTCTATTTCGAGCTGGGCCACCGATTCGGCATGGAATGGCTGCGCTGCCAGGCGGTCCAGGTGAAGACCGAGAACCACTGGCAGAAGCAGGCGGTCAGCGCGATCATCGACGATCTCTACGGCCTCCAGAGCGACCTGACCGCCCGCGTCCTGAACGACGGCCAGGACCATACCGGGGCCATCGACGCCTGGGCGGCGAGCCGCCAGGGGCCGGTTGAGCGGATCCGGCAGCTGCTGACGGAGCTGCGCGGGGTCACCCGGGTGGACTTGGCGATGCTGGCGGTGGCGAACCGGCAGCTTCGGGGGCTGATCGCGAGCTGAGGGGCCGGGGGGCGGGTTGCCCGGAAGGCCCGGAGGCCGGGGGGCCCACCCCCGGGGCCTGGCCGCTTGTGTCAACATCCGTCATCACGGGTGCGCCGGGGACGCGGCGCCCGGCCAGCGGTCGGGCGGCAGGAGGTTGAGGCCCGCGTCGAAATAGAGGCCGGCATCCTCCATCGAGCCCCGGCTGACCCGGGCGTAGAGGTCGGGGTGCCGCTTCCTGAGGATTTCGATGCTCCGCTTGGTGTGGCGGTAGTTCGCCTTGGCCTGCCTGGCATCGGCCTTTTCCGGGTCCTCGGGCGCGGGCTCCACCGGGGTGAGGCCGGCGGGCGGCATCGGCGGCTCGAACTGGGCTTCGGGGTCGGCGATGGCGGAGCAGGCGGAGGCGTTGTCGTCCGGTTCGGGATCGGCGTCGAGCGCGGTATCGCGGGCCTCCGCCGTGGGGCCGGCGAGGCCGCGCAGGCGGGCGATCTGGTCGATGGCGCGGAGGGCGGCGAAATGGTTCTGCTTCTCCATGGCGTCGATCAGCACCCGTTTGGCGGCGGCGACCAGCTCGTCCAGTTCGGCATGGCGGCGGGTCTTGTCGGCCTCGGTCAGCTCGACCACCCGGGCGGCGACCTCCGGCTGCTTCATCAGGCGCGAGCCGGTCTGGCGGGCGCTTGCCCAGGCATAGCCGGACAGCCGCGCCGCCCCCGCATAGCCCCGGCCGGCGGCGACGTGCCGGGCGAAGGCTTCCTGGCGGTGCGGGAGGGGGGTGTAGATGGAGGGGGCGGCGGGGGTCGGAGCGGGAGAGGGAACGGGAACTGGAGCGGGCATGGCGGGGCCTTCAGAACCAGGGAGGAGGAATTGGTTCCTTACCACGACGTAGGATTTTGGTCAAGTTTCCTAGGATTGAAGGCTTATCGAGCGGCCGTACCCGAAGCGGGTGATGGACGTTCTTCGAGTCTCGGCGTAGGTCGGCCTTCGCCCGTCAGGGCGAACTCCGACGACCTGCATCAACGCTCCGGGCACGCTGTCGGCGTCGGCCTTCGGCCGAGGCCGACCTACGGTGCATCGGCGGTTTCGTTGATCCCTGCACCGGGTCGCCGGCGTTTTCGTTTTCGGAAGTCCGTCAGCGCCGTCCCGGTCGCGCCAGGGTGCCGATGGACAGGCCGACTCCGATCAGGAGCAGCCCGGCGCACAGCACCGCGTCGAAGCGGACCGGGTAGCCGAGTATCCAGGCTTGCTGTTTCAGCCAAATCCCGAAGATCACGACGGTTCCCGGTCCCCATTCGCTGGTGGTGGGCAGGGCCAGCAGCGGCAGGAGGACGCCCCAGATCACCAACAGGCGGCCGAGCTTGCCCATGGCGCGGCGCTCACCCGGACTCCGCCGCGTGTGGCACGTCCTGGGGAGCCGACTGCGCCGGGCGCTTGCGTTCGATTCAGAAGACGCAGGATTCCCGCTCCATCCCGTGCCGGTCCATCTCGTCCAGCAGTTCGCTGAGGGAATCGCCGATGATGGTCGCGACCGCATCCTCGACCGGGTCGCCCTTGGCGTCGGACACACGAACCCCGTTCAGCCCGGCATGGTACCGGCCCGTGTAGCTTTCCGATGTCGGCATGGGTCAACCTCGCCGGATCGCGCCGGACGACACCACCCCGGAGGGGTCCCCCCGCCGCGACGAACGAGGTCGCCGCGGCGGGGGTAACAATGACCGGAGCGCGAGCACTCCGTTTGTGCTAGGTAGTTGGTTAGCCATGGATGTTGACCTTTCACCAGAGGCATTCATGGTCAGGCCGAGCCTAGGAGTTCCCGCTCTTCGGCTCGGCCGCCACTGACACGTGTGGCGGTCGGATTCTTGAACGAATTCGCCCGCGTGTTAATGTGTTTGCCGATTTTATGGATCTTCATCGAATATCTTTTCTCGCGTAATTCCGCCAGATTCACTATTCTGCACGCGCAGTGGTTGACCTCGCTGTGGGATGTGCGAAAGCGAAATGGACGCGAAGTATGACATTTATCTCAGCTTCGCCTATGCCGACCGCGCTGCGGTGCTGCCGGTCATTGAGGCGCTGAAGAGCCGAAACCTCCGCGTCTTCCATGACGAAACGGAGATCACGGACGGCGACTCCATCGTGCGGCGGATCGTGGAGGGGCTTGGCTGCGCCCGGATGCTGGTGGCTTGGTACTCGGCAATTTACCCGACCCGCCGCGCTTGCCAGTGGGAGCTGACCGCCGCCATTATCGCCGCCCGCCAAGAGTCACCCAACGGCCAAATGGTGGAGCGCCGCATCTTGGCTCTGAACCCGGAACCGGGCACCGGCCATCTCCAGCCGGCTGAAATGCTTGCGAAGAGGTTAGTCAATGCGCGGGGTGTCCGCACGGGCGAATTGGCCCGCCGGGTCGCCGACCGGCTTTCGGGACTTGCCGGCAGCTTCGGCGAGATCCGGACGCTCGGCGGCCCGCACTGGCACGGAGGCAACCCGCATGCCGGCTCCAGCCGGTTCGTCGGCCGCTTTCCCGACATGTGGCGGATCGACGAGCGTCTGTCGAAGAACCAGATCACGCTGATAACCGGCGAGAGCGTCGGGCTGGTCCAGGTGCAGGGCATGGGCGGCATCGGCAAGACCCTGCTAGCGGAGGAATACGCCCGGCGCTTCTGCGCGGCCTATCCCGGCGGCATCTTCTGGCTCAACGCCGCCAGGGGGCAGGACCTGGGCGCGCAGCGGCAGGGCTTCGCCGGGAACCTCGGCATCGCGACCGCCGGCCTGGGACCGCACGAGCTCGAGGGCGCGCTGAAAGTCAAGCTTGCTGAAATGGACAGCTACCTGTGGATCGTGGACGACCTGCCGCCGGACGCCGGCCCGGCTGACCTGAACGCCTGGAGAGCACCCACCGACAACGGCGCCACCCTGGTCACCACCCGAGGCACCGGACTAGGTGGGGCGGGCTTCGTCTACCGGCTGGGGCTGCTGTCGGACACCGAAGCCCATGATCTTCTGACCAAGCGAAGGCTTCCGGTCACCAACGCGGAAAAGGCGGCAGCACGGGAGATCCTGGCTCTCCTGGGCAACCACGCCCTGGCGGTCGACGTGGCGGGTGCCGCCGTTGAGATGCTGGGCTACGAGAATTTCCGCGACCGGCTGCGCGACCCCACCAAGGACGCGACGGAATTAGCCGCTGAACTGGCCTACGACCTGCCGACGGGCCATGCTCGGCAGGTCGCGGCTACCCTGCTGGGCAGCATCGAACGGTTGGACTTGGCGGGCCTGCATTTCCTGCATTTCGCCACCCTGCTGGCCCCGGTACCGATCCCGCGATCCTTGGTGGCTGATGTCTTCGCCCGGCTTTCCGGAGACGATGACGGGTTGGCTGAGGCCACCCGCGCCGTCAATTCGGCCATGCGGGAGGCCCTGGCCGAACTCATTCCGGGAAACGGGGACAATGCCGGCGACGCCGTATCTGTCCATGTGCTGGCCAGCCGCACCTTCCGTTTCCACATGGGTGCCCCGCCGCCCGCGATGCGCGGCGCCGTCGTGGCGGCGCTGACCGAGGCGATGGAGAAGGCCGAAGACATCCGCAACCATGCCGCCCTGCTGCCCCTGGTCCCCCACGCCCGAGCCCTGACCGGGGACCTGCCGGACGCCCCGGCCGCCATGCTCCTGTCGTGGCTTGGGCGGTTCAATTTTGAGCGGGGAGCTTACGCCAACGCAGAAGCGGACTACCGCCGAACCTTCGAAGCAAGTAAACGCCTGCTGGGCGACGAGCATCCCGACACCCTGACCAGCATGAACAATCTGGCCGAAACGCTCCGGGCACAGGGCGACCACGGCGGTGCCTGGGCGCTTGAAAAGCCGGTGCTGGCGCTCCGCCGCCGGGTGCTGGGCGACGAGCATCCCGACACCCTGACCAGCATGAACAATCTGGCAGCAACGCTCGGGGCACAGGGCGACCACGGCGGCGCCCGGGCGCTCGAAGAGCAGGTGCTGACGCTCCGCCGCCGGGTGCTGGGCGACGAGCATCCCGACACCCTGACCAGCATGAACAATCTGGCAGCAACGCTCGGGGCACAGGGCGACCACGGCGGCGCCCGGGCGCTGCTGGAGCAGGTGCTGGCGCTCCGCCGCCGGGTGCTGGGCGACGAGCATCCCGACACCCTGGGCAGCATCGGTAATCTGGCCGGAACGCTCTGGGCACAAGGCGACCACGGCGGCGCCCGGGCGCTGGAGGAGCAGGTGCTGGCGCTCAGCCACCGGGTGCTGGGCGACGAGCATCCAGATACGCTGAGCGCCATGAATGATTTGTCAGTGTCCCTGATGATGCAGGGCGATCTGACAGCGGCACGTGAACTAGCAGGAACCGCTCTGGACGTTCGGCGCCGAAAATTGGGTCCCGATCATCCGGACACATTCGCCTCACAATACCATCTTGCCCGCATATTACTTGAATTGAATGAATTGGAGTTGGCACAGAAAAACGGTGAAGCTGCACAGGCGGGCTTGGAAGAGCGGCTTGGCGCAAATCATTGGCGGTCCTGGGCGGCTAAAGGTTTGGTTGCCGCTTGCCGTGCCGTCGCGGGGAACACTGATGCGGTGGCAAGCCTACAGGCATCGATAGACGAACTAGGCCGCCTTCTCTACCCTGATCACCCTGAAATCCGTTGGCTTGCAAAGTGGCTGCACGAAGGCGGAGAACCGGCGGAGGAACCGGAGTCACACGTCATTGATCCGTTGCACTTGGCATTTCTACTGGTGCTGGACGGACGGTTGCCTGCGGCGGAACTGGCGACTCTCGCCAAGCCAGGGGCGGTGACGGCCGCCCTGGATACCCTCAAACCACCGGTTCGCCATCGCGGAACCTGGCTGAACAACATCATGGAACAGCTTGCCGCCGGACTGCCGCAGGCGCAACCCGATCCGCTGTGGCGTGGATGGATGGAAAGCGTCAATGGAGCTGCCCTGGAACGCCTCAGAGAATCATTGGAAGCCTATGCGTCGTCAGGGGTGTCCCGTCGTAGCCGCGGACGGCGCACGATGCGGAGCGACCGGGCATGAAGCAGCCCCTGCTTGAGCGGATCGACGATCTGGCTGATCGCATCCTGGCGGGAGAAGTCGTGTTCTTCGTCGGAGCCGGCTTTTCGCTCGATACGGAGAAGAACAGCGCCAAAAGGTTGGTGAGCCGGTTGCTGGCGCGGTTCTGCGCGCTGCATCGGGTGCTGACCGGTGAAATCCGGTGGCTTGTGGACCATGAAAAGGCTCGTGACAATGCGAAAGCATTGCACAGGGGCCTGATGACGACTTTCAACCTGGACAAGCACGTAAAGGAATGCGGTCTGATTGCAGAGCAATTCGAACCCAATACGTGGGCCAAAGTAAAAGCAGATAAACAAATTGAAAAACTTAAGAACAATATTATTTTAACTTTGGCGCGCGAATATTACCTGTTCAATGATTGGATGTGCAACGCCTACGACGAAATGCTGGATCATATGCTGGGTCAGGCCATGACCGGGCAGGCGAAGCGGACGATCCAGGCCGAACTCTCCGTTGCCGACCGGTTCTTCCTCGACCTTCTGAAAAACAGCGATGAAACGTCGGAACTGGAGCCGGTCAATCTGGACCGTCTCCGCTCGTTGGCCTCGCCATCGCGCGGCAAGGCATTGTTTCTTGATGCCATGGGCTTCAGACAGCCTGAGGTCATGGGCGGCGACCCGGACAACCGAGACCTGCAAAAGGTCATCGACAGCTACCATGGGCGCCTTTTGCCCCGCCACCATCTGCTCGCCCGGCTGGCACGCGAAGGACTGTGCCCGACGCTGATCACCACGAATTTCGACCTGTTGCTGGAGGGCGCCTACCGGCTTGCCGGGTTCCAGCCGCGCCGCGGTCCGGCGGGCGAGGAAGCGGTCGCCCGGGAAGCAGCGTCTGATCGCCCCGCCGATCCGAACGCCGACCCGGGAGCGGGTCCGCCCTGCTTTCCGCCAACCCGATGGCCAAGCTATGAACGGATCACCCGGGCACACCAGTATTATTACCGTCCGTCCCGGAACCGGGTTTCCGGCAAGCCGCAGCCGGAGGAAAAGCCCATCGGTTCGCCCCCGACACTCAAGGGCGGCCAGCAGGCAGCCTCGATCGTCAAGATCCATGGCTGTGCCGAGACCTATCGCCATGCCTGCGACGGACCTTCGGAGGAAAGCGGTACCCTGCCGGAGGTTCTGTCGTCGCTGGTGTTCACTTTTCGCGAAATCCAGAACTGGCGGCAGGACTCATGGTCGCGTGACCTCCTGCTGACGCTCCTGCGGACCCGCACGATGGTTTTCTGCGGCTACAGCACCGCCGACCCGGTGCTGCACGACACGTTCCGGACCGTCTACGAGGAAATGGCAAGCCGTTTCAAGCGTCATGCGTTCGCCGAAACAGGCGAACGCCGGCAGGCGGATGCACCCGCTTTCTTCCTGGCCGGCGCGCAGAGCCGGGAGTTCCACGCGCTGGAAGTCCTGCGATCGGCCAGCCACGCGATCGGCGTGAACCGCGTGTCGCTGACGGAGCATCCGAACTACCTGGAATTCTTCTTCCGGAATGACGATCACTGCCGCTTCCCGGATATGGATGAACTGCTGTCGTGGTTGTTCCACCGCGTCTACCGGCTCCGTCAACGGCAAGCCCTGGAAAGCGAACTGCGCAGCATCGCCACCCTGCTGATGAAGGAGGTCAGCGTGGAAAGCGAGGCGGTGAAGCGGATCATCGAATCCTTCGACAAGCTGTGCGTGGCGGAATGCAAGTCCGTGATGGATGTCGCGTCCACGCAGAGCGAAGACAAAGCAGTCATCCGTTCCGCCGCCGAGCATGCCAGATTCGCCCTGGAGCGGGTGACGGGCTGGACGTCGCATTTCCACCCCCGGCTGCTGCGCGAATTCGCGCTGGCGGGGCTCCGGCTGCGCAAAGGATATGTCGGCACCGACGAAATCAGATCGCTGCGTAATACGCCTTGGTACTTCGCCGCCGGAGAGAATTTCGGCTGGACAGCTTGGGGCGTGGTGGTCGAACTGGCTTTGCGCCGGGCCGTTACCCTTATGTCTGTCGGGGAGAATGGTGACTGGTGCGACCCCCAGCACTGGCATCCTCCCGGACCGTGGATCGAAGTTTCCCCGGGCGATTTTCCGGTCGTGGACCTTTCGCTCGACAAGGACTGCCCCTCCCCGGTGCGCCTTGTCATCCGCCACCGCGAATTGGACGAGCCGGTTTCCGCCACGGTGGAGAACGACGGGCTTCCGCGCCGCCGCATCACCTGGAACCTGTCCCTCGACCGTCTTCCCTGGAGCCGGGGGAAGGGAGACGACCTGACGCCCGATGCTGAGTCCCTATGGGCTTGGGCAAGCAGCTCTGGCAAGGAAAAGGACGGCGTGCCCAAAGATGGCAAGGCTTGGTACGAGAAAATGGTCGAAGCGGTGAAGCACGAGGACCTGCCCGATGCGGATACCAAAGGTGGCCTGTCATGACCGATACCGAGCAGACATCCAGCACGATCAAACGTCTTGAAAAGGTGCTTCGATCGACCCATTCGGTAACGCCGGTCGAGACTTTGGAGGAGCTTCTCAAGGCGAACCACCCTGTTTCGCTGGCTGGGGCCAGAGTGGTCATCGGAGGACAGTTCAATCATCAGGCCGACCTGATGGTCCTGGATCCCTTTCTGGGGACCTTGGGACTGGTCCACGAATTAACCCCGCTGACGGCCAAGACAGAGATTCGCCGGCTGATCGAGCATGCGGCCTTCACCCGCCATCTGGTGCTGGGCCGTAAGCATGGGAGGTCGGAAAAGGAAAACCCCCTGCCGCTGACGGTGGAACTCGTATTGGTTCTTCCGCCCGCCGAACCGTCCGTACAAAGACGCGTCGGGGACACACTGGTCGCGATCCGACGAAGCGCATCCCACATGCATGGTTTCGGGATCAGCCTGCTGCGTTTCGGCGAGAGGCCGCAGCATGGTATCGACGAAGATGGAGAGGTGAGGCGCGCCTTCTGCTGGCTGCTGACGAGTACGCGACAATGGTTCGAGGAGCAGGCATCGGCAGTCGCCGGCAACCAGCCGCCGCTGGAGAACATCCGATCACTGACATTGAGGAACTGGCGCGTTCCCGGAGAACGCACGCTGACGTTCGATCTGCCCGTAGACTCTGCGAACCAAGCTCGCACCGGCATCCATATCGTGCATGGCGGCAACGGCGCGGGCAAGTCCTCCCTCGTCGAAGCCCTGGAGTTCGCCCTGCTTGGCGACCTGGAAAGGCTTGCCGGCTTCGACCTTGCCGAGATCGTGGAACATCGGGCACCAGCAGCATCACGGGTAAATAAAACCGAAGGAGTTACCGCACGACAACAAGCAAGCATCGTGCTCTCCACACAGGCGGAAGGAAGTTCTGATCAGCAGGTTCGGACTATCGACATTCGTGCCGAAAAGAAAAAGTCGTCGCTCCAATTTCGTGCCGGTGCTTTCCGCCTCGACCAAATGGCGATGGACAGACTGACAAACAGCGACGACCGAGGCAGAGCCTCTTATTTCCTGTCGAGTTTCTTTCCGGCGGAACACGCCGCCATCAAAGCCCTTGAAGAGGCGCGGGCAAGTGCGGAAGTGGCTTGGAAAGATCTGCCCGACAATCTGGCCAGGCAGCTTTCAGGCGGGACGGAACGGCCCGCGGAATTGCCTCCATCCAGTGATCTTTCGAAGGCGTTGGCTTGGGTCGCCGGTCCCCTGTTCGACTGCCGGACGGGGAGTGAAGGGGCGGAGCTTTGCTTGCCTGTTCCACTGGACGAGCTGATCGTCCTGACACGGATAGAACCGGACCTTGCCGATCCGGTCAGGCGGCTGGCTTCCGGTCCACTGTCGGAAGAAGCGTTCGCGGAAACGCTTCGGGAGCTCGAGAAGCCCCTGCGAGCCCTGACGCGGCGTATCGCGGACATCGCCATAGATATCGGCATCGCCCATGACGCCCTCGGGCGGAAGGCGTTCGACGATTGGCTGCCGGTCTCCCGCCGCACGACCGGAGACCCGGTAGCGTCCCTGAACCGCTGGCTCCATGCCCTTGCGTTCAAGGATCTTGTCCGGCGGCAGCGTGAAATCCTGGAAGCGCTGGAGCTGGCCGGCCGGAACGGGTGGCGCTTTCCCGGTACGGACAACGCGGGCGGGCTCGTGGCGATCGCGGGGGCCGGGAGCAGGTCGCCGACGCTGATCGGCGACCTGCGCGAGCAGGAAGCACGATGGTCCCGGCAGGTCGCGGAGTACGAACAGCAGTTGCCGACCGCCGGGCCGGCTGGGAACCCGACCGCGGACAGCATGCCCGTTCCCATGCTGACCGATGCCGAGTGCGACGCGCTGGACAAGGTCGGCGACTGGCTGCCGCACGGCGAGGCCGGGGAGATCGGCCCCGGCGGACCGGCGGAACCGGAACAGCCGCTGGGGCAAGCCATCACGGAAGCCTTGCGGCTGGGCGAACGCCGGCGGTGCGGCACCTTCGCCATCGGCGAACCCGCGTGGGCCGAGGCGATCCGGAAGGAGCTGGGCATACTCGCCGCTTCCTCGTCCAACCTGTCCCGGCAATCCGGACGGGGATCCCCCGCCGACGCGTTGAAGAAGCTCCGTGCCCTGCACAAGGCAGTCGAGGAGCTGTCGCTTGCCCAGGAGACCATGGAAAGGAGCTTCCTGAACAGGGTATTGCCGGAGAAGGGCGATGCCGGGGGGAAAACGCCGCTGCTGAGCCATGCCCTGGACGAGTTGCTGACGCTGTTCACGCCGGCCCGCTGGGGATACGCGACGCTGGGGCTCAAGCGCCGGTCGGGAGAGAGGGGCGCGCAGAGCCTCAGCCTCAGCCAGGAGGGCGAAGACGGCGCGCACCTGCGGCTGAACACGGCCGAACTGAACCTGTTCACCGTCGCGCTCTTCCTGCTGTGCGCACCCGGCACCAACAATCCGTTCCGCCTGCTGGTGTTCGACGATCCCTTGCAGAACATGGACGAGCAGACCGTGACGGTTCTCGCCCGGGGGATCGGGAAGGTGGTGCGCCTGCTGCCGGAAGGCTGGCAGCTCCTGTTCTTCTTTCATGGCGAAGACGACCTCGCCCGCTTCCGGAACGAGCTTCCGGCACGGATCTATCCGCTGCCGTGGCTGATGCCGCTGGGAACCGTCACGGACGGCAACGGGGACATCAAAGGCAGCCAACCTCCCGCGCCGTGCGCCACGACGCACGAGCGGCAGAGTGCCGACGTGGTGCTGCGGATGCCGCGGTGACGACGTGTTGATGTGGATCTTGCCACGTAGAACGCTGCCCGCCCGACCCGCGCGCCGCGTCAGGGACCCTCGGCGCCCCTGTTGAGCACCCGGTCCACTTCCTCCCTCAGGTTGCCGGGGAGGATGGGTTTGAACAGGAGCGCCGCGGGGTGGTCACGGTGGATGCGCTCCACGGTCTCGGGCTCCCGCGATCCGGTGATGAAGATGACCGGCGTGGGGCGGTGGCGGTGGATCTCGATCGCGGCGTCCACGCCGTCCGTCTTTCCCTTCAGCCGCACGTCCATCAGGATGAGGGAGGGGCGGTGCGTCTGGGCCAGCTCGACGGCCTTGGCGGCGGTGGCGGCCGTTCCGCAGACCCGGAGCCCCATCGACTGCAGGGTGATGGTCAGGCTCATTGCGATCATCTGCTCGTCGTCGACGACGAGGACGCAGCCGCCCCCGTCCGTCATTGCCCGACCTCGGGTGCCGGCATCCGCACCTCCACCCTGAGTCCGTCGGCGCCGGATACGGCCATTTCACCCTCCAATTGGACCACCAGGGCCTGCACGATACTCAGGCCCAACCCTTTGCTTGCCGACATGGTTCCATGATTTCGCCCGTCGCTTCCGCCCCTGCCGTTATCGTGGACGGACAGCAACAGCCGCTCCCCGGGGCAGCGCCGGAGGCCGACCTGGATCCTGCGGCCGTCGCTGCCGCCGTCGGGGAAAGCGTGCTTCAGGGCGTTCTGGACCAGTTCGGTCACGATCAGGCCGAGGGGAATGGCGAAGTCCAGGTCCACCCGCAGGGCGTCGGCCTCGACGGAGATGTCGATGCCGTGGCGCGCGCCGCCGCCCAGGGTCGACAGGTTGCCCCTGAGCTCTTCGAGAAAGGGGCGGATGTCGAAGGTCGCCAGATCGTCCGACGTCATCAGCTGCTGGTGGACCAGGCCGAGGGCGTTGATTCGCCGGCGGAGATCGTTCAGGAGCTCCTCGGTCGGGGAACCCTCCCAGCCCAGCGACTGGATGGCGATCATGCCGTCGATGACCTGGAGGTTGTTCTTGACGCGGTGATAGACCTCGCGCAGCAGCAGGCTCCGCTCGTCCAGCGCCTTGCGCAGCTGCCGGTTCGTGTCCTCGAGTTCCGCGGTGCGCTCGGCGACCCGGCGTTCGAGCGTCTCGTTGGCGTCGCTCAGGCGGACCAGCGCGCTTGCCAGTGACCGGTGGAGCCTGGCGAACTGGCCGAGGAAGAACACGAGCAGCAGGCTGGCCGAGATGAACCCGCTGAGCCGGCTCAGGTCCCAGCCGATCGTGTAGCGGGCGCCGCCGGCGACGGCGAGCGCGTTGGAGGCGGCGAAGGCGACCAGGGCAAGGCCGAGCCAGCCGAACAGCACGTTGCGGCCGCGCGTGATCCGCCAGAGCACGAGGAAGGCGGCCGCCGAGAGGGCGACCGACGTCCACTGGGCCGCGTTGCCCCAGGTGGCGAAGACGTTGCCCTGGATCTGCCGGGGTATCCAGCCCTGCCCGGTCGTGGCGGCCAGCGCCAGCAGGACGACGGCCGCCAGGACCGCGGCCAGGGTGAGGGCGATCGCCCGCTCCACCCGGTCGGCCGCGATCACGCCGCCTCCCGAACGGGCCTCGGTGACCATGGCGGCCAGGACGAGGGCCGGGAATCCCAGCACCCAGGCGATGAAAAGCCATCCGACCGACTGGGGGGTTCCGATCAGGGGCTGGTCCGGGATCCACGCGCCGGTGAAGGTGAGGACATGCAGGAGCGCCATCGCCGCGCTGTAGAGATATGCCGCGGACAGCAGGAGCAGCGACCGGGACCGGGCCGCGCGGACCTGGGCGAGCAGCAGGAACGCCGTGCACAGGTCCGCGATCATCACGCCGGCCCCGAAGGTCGTCGTGATGGCCGGGAGCACCGGCCCCGGCCTGTCGGCGAACGGCAGGATCGCCAGCGTCGCGAGGATGTAGGCAAGGCAGAGAAAAGCGATGGTGCGCCGGGCGGCCGGCGTCGCGCCCTCGCCGGAAAGCGCGCCGAAATGCCTGGGTTCCACGCTCGCGTCCACCGGTGTTCCTCTGAAATTAGTTAGTGAGTGCAAGGAACTGACTGTGTCCCCGCTTCACCCTCGCCTGGCAAGGGACAATCCGGCGCGCCGGTGATTTTCCGGGGGGTGGCGGGGACGGGAAATGGGTGAGCTGCAGCGGTTCGTGGCCGATCTCCTGGAGGAGACCGGCGCCGTGGTCGAACCGGTCGAGCCGGAGGGGCTGGACGTGCTGGCCCCGCCGGAGGCCGGCTGCTCGGCGAGCATGGCCGGCACGCCCGGCTGGTCGCGGCGCCGGAGGTGCCGCCGCTGAACGCCCCGGAAAGGATCGTCGAGCACGGGCTTCAGCTCGAGAACGCGACGTGGCGCCTGATCCGGGTCAGCCCGGCCTGGACCCGCTACCTGCTGCTGACCTTCCGCTGCACCGCCCTGTCCGACGAGAAGCGCGACAGCGTCCTGCGGCTGGGCTTCAACCTCGCCAACGGCAGCATGCTGGACGGGATGTTCGGCCGGCTGTGGCAGCGGCTGGCGGAACAGATCGAGGAAGGGGCGCCGCAGGTCCCGCCGGGAACGGCGCTTCCCGCCGACTGGCCGGCGGAGATGCTGGCGGAGCGGCTGGAGCGGATGGCGCCGCCGCGCATCCAGGCCCTGATCGAGCCGTTCGTGCGCGGCATGAGGCGGCATTTCGAGCGCGATGCGGGCAGGCTCTACGACTACCATGACGGGTTGCGGCGGGAGGCGGCCAAACGCCTGTCGGCCCTGCCCGCCGACGGCGCCCTGACGCCGGACGAGTTCGCCTACGGCACGGCGGACGCCCGGCTGGTGTGCGACGAGGCGCTCCACCTGGTCGGCCCGCCCGGGCTCGCCCCCTGCCCCGCCTGCGGCAAGGAATATTGCCGCGCCTGCCACCCCGCCGCCTGCCCGAAATGCGGCCATGAGGAACTGCGCGCGGGGCTGGGCGAAAGGCTGGCGGCGGCCGCGGCGGGGTGACGGGACAGGGCAATGGAACGGGAATGGCACCCTTGCCGCCAAGGCGGGGTCAAATTCTTTACGGTATGGCCCATATATCGGGTGAACAGGGTGTGGTCCCGCCGGAACGAGCCGGTCGGACGGTGCCGTCCAGACCGCGAGCGCGTTGAATCGACATGCTGAGCCTTTCCGAAACCATCCCCGATCGCCGGGCCATCGTCTCCAAGCGGCGCCTGGCCGCCGAGCTCCAGTCCCTGGTCGAACAGCACGGCACGGGCACAGCCCTGCGCCCCCATACCCTGGCGGCGCTGCGCAAGGCGCTGGACGACGGCCGCGCCGAGGTCCGGCGGCGGCTGGAGGCGGGAGGGACCGGCACCGACTGCGCGCGCCAGAACGCCTACCTGATGGACCAGGTGATCCGGGCGCTGGCCGAACATACGGCCGGCAGCATCTTCCCCGTCGCCAACCCGACCTCGGGCGAGCATTTCGCGCTGGTCGCGATCGGCGGCTACGGGCGGGGCGAGATGGCGCCCTTCTCGGACGTGGACCTGCTGTTCATGCTGCCCTACAAGCGGACGCCGCGGGTGGAGCAGGTGTTCGAATACATGCTCTACATGCTGTGGGACCTGGGGCTGAAGGTCGGCCATGCCGTCCGCTCGGTGGACGAGTGCATCCGGCAGGCCAAGGGCGACGTGACGATCCGGACCAGCCTGCTCGAGTCGCGCTTCCTCCACGGGGAGGAGAAGCTGTTCGCCGAGCTGCGCCGCCGCTTCACCAAGGAGATCGCGACCGGAACCGGCCCCGCCTTCATCGAGGCCAAGCTGGCCGAACGCGACGCCCGCCACCGCCGGCTGGGCGACAGCCGCTACGTGCTGGAGCCCAACATCAAGGAGGGCAAGGGGGGGCTCCGCGACCTCCAGACCCTGTTCTGGATCGCCAAATACTATTACCAGGTGGACGACGTCTCCGAGCTGCTGGACAAGGGCGTCCTGCTGGAGGAGGAGGTCGCCAAGTTCGCCAAGGCGCAGGACTTCCTGCTGACCGTGCGCTGCCACCTGCACTACCTGGCCGGACGGGGCGAGGACCGGCTGACCTTCGACGTGCAGGCCGACATCAGCCGGCGGCTGGGCTATGTGGACCATGCCGGGCTGATCGGGGTCGAGCGCTTCATGAAGCACTATTTCCTGATCGCCAAGGATGTCGGCGACCTGACCCGCATCTTCTGCGCCAACCTGGAGGCGGAGGCCAAGCGCCAGCCGCGCTTCAGCCTGCTGCGCATCGCCCTGGCGCGCAAGGACATCGAGGGCTTCCTGCTGGACGGCGAGCGGCTGAACGTGCGCTACGACCGGCAGTTCAAGGACAACCCGGCGGACACGGTCCGGCTGTTCCACGTGGCCCAGGTCAACGGGCTGGACATCCACCCCAACGCGCTGCGGGCGCTGACCCGCGCGCTGGGCGTGGTCGGGCCGAAGCTGCGGGCCGACCATGATGCCAACCGCCTGTTCCTGGAGATGCTGACCTCGCGCAAGGACCCGGAGGTGCCGCTGCGCCGGATGAACGAGGCCGGCGTGCTGGGCCGCTTCGTGCCCGACTTCGGCCGGATCGTCGCCCAGATGCAGTACGACATGTACCACGTGTTCACCGTGGACGAGCACACGCTGTTCGCGCTGGGCATCCTGCACGACATCGAGTCGGGCGGGCTGAAAGACGAGCTGCCGCTGGCCAGCGAGGTGATCCACAAGCTGGTGTCGCGGCGGGCGCTGTACGTCGCCATGCTGCTGCACGACATCGCAAAGGGGCGCGGCGGCGACCACAGCGTGCTGGGCGCCAAGGTGGCGGAGAAGCTGTGCCCGCGCCTGGGCCTGAGTGCCGAGGAGACGGAGACCGTCGCCTGGCTGGTCCGCTGGCACCTGACCATGTCGGACGCCGCCTTCAAGCGCGACCTGGAGGACGAGAAGACCATCCGCGACTTCGTCGAGCTGGTCCAGTCGCCGGAACGGCTGCGGCTTCTGCTGGTGCTGACCACCGCCGACATCCGCGCGGTCGGCCCCGGCCGCTGGAACGCCTGGAAGGCCACCCTGCTGTCCGAGCTGTACCACCGCGCCGAGGACCTGATGTCCGGCGTGGTCAGCGCGCAGCGGCGCGAGCGCCGGGTCAACGCCGCCCAGGCGGCGCTACGCGGGCTGCTGGGCGACTGGAGCGAGGCCGAGATCGAGAGCCACCTGGCCCACGGCTATCCGGCCTACTGGCTCAGCTTCGACCCCGAGACCCACGCCCGCCACGCCCGGCTGATGCGCAACGCCGACCGGGACGGCGCGCCGCTGACGGTGGACACCCGGATCGACCGCGGCCGGGCGGTCACCGAGGTGACGATCTACACCCATGACCATCCGGGCCTGTTCTCCAGGCTGGCCGGCGCCTTCGCGCTGGCCGGCGCCACCATCCTGGACGCCAAGATTTTCACCATGACCAACGGCATGGCGGTGGACGTCTTTTCCGTGCAGGACGTCGCCGGCGGGCCGTTCGACAGCGGCGACAAGCTGGCCAAGCTGGCGGTCATGATCGAGCGCACCCTGTCGGGCCAGCTCCGCCCCCTGCAGGAGCTGGCGAAGCGCAAGCCGACGCTGAACAACCGCACGCGGGTGTTCAAGGTGCCGCCGCGGGTGCTGATCGACAACAAGGCCAGCACCACCCATACCGTGATCGAGCTGAACGGCCGCGACCGGCCGGGACTGCTGTACGACGTGACCCGGGCGCTGACCAACCTCAGCCTCCAGATCTCCTCGGCCAAGGTCTCGACCTACGGCGAGAAGGCGATCGACGTGTTCTATGTGAAGGACGTGTTCGGGCTGAAAATCTCGCACGAGAGCAAGCTGGCCCAGATCCGCGAGAAGGTCCTGACCGCGCTGAGCGACCCGATCGCCGAGGCCCAGGCGGACAGCGGCCGGTTCTCCGCGGCGGAGCGCAGCCGGGCGCGCTCCCGGCAGAAGAAGCCCGCGGTTCCCCGGCGCAAGGCCACGGCCGAATCGGCGGCGGAATGACGCGCCTGGGGGTCTTCCTGGCCGCCCTGGCCCTGTCCGTCCTCCTGGCGGCCTGCGCCGTCCCGACCCCCAACGTGGAGGTCAAGGGCGGCAGCGCCAGCCCGACGCGCTGGCGGGTCGGGATTCCGTTCTGAACGGTCCTCGGAGCGGCACGGAAACGGCAACCGCTTGGATTATCCAGGATGAAGACGCTAGTATGGAGGGAGATGCTTTCCCGGAACTCAACGAACTTGGACTCGCATCAAAGTCGTTGAGAATTCGCTGGGAGCCGCAGTTTGCCCATATTATCATCTCCTCATAAGTCCCTTCAGAGAGATGACGGAGAATGCAGAACCGATCCGGGCATGGAGGGACTGCTGGATTTGCATGGATCCATCCTGGAAATGGGAGGAGGGTATTGGGTTAAAATAGTCGCCCAAGCCATTCCCCCAGACCAGGAAAGGCCTTACGGCATCAGCTATAGCCTTACTTTGCACCACCCGGATGGTAGCCGGATGATGGGCTATGACAATGCCCATCCGATACGAACCGGGCGGAGCGCCGCGAAAGCGGATCCGGGAAATTTCGATCATCGTCATTTGCGCGGGAAAACGGCATCTTACCTTTATTCAGATGCCCAATCTCTCCTCGGAGATTTCTGGAATGACGTCAATGCGATCCTCAAGGAGGAGGGCGTGCCGTGAAGAATGAAGAGCATGTTCTGAGGATCGGGATCGCTTCGCGCGAGGAAATCCAGGCGCGGACACTCGCGATCGTCCGCGGAGATATCAAGACGACCGCGGAAGAGCCGAAGATCTGGTTCACCTCCATCGAGTCACTGGCCCAGGTTCTGTCCACCAGGAACAAGCTGTTGCTCGAACTGATCTCGGAGGCGAAACCGCGATCCATGACCGAGCTGGCCGCCCTGTCCGGGCGCAAGATCGGCAACCTTTCCAGAACGCTCCACACCATGGAGCGTTACGGCCTAGTGCAACTGAGAAAGGAGCCGGGCGGAGCGGTCCGGCCCGTCGTGCCGTATTCGCAGGTCAAACTGGATCTCAGCCTGGGTCATTTCCAGGCGGCGTGACCGATCGCGACTCCCGGGTCATTCCGTTCCGGGCGGCACCGGTTCCGGCCTGCCGATCCCTTGCATTGACGATCCGCAGGGACGGAAGCGGTTGAGTCGAGAATATCTGTTTCCATCGCCGTTCATCTGCGGCAAGAGATAACCGACCTCTCCGGCCTCCACCGACGCGGCGCGCGTGCCATGACCGATACCCTCGCCAACGGGCTGATCTGCGCTTACGGCTTCGGCCCGGACGGCACGGCGCGGGAGCTGTCGTTGCCGGTGCTGGCCGACCTGTTGCGCACGCCGGACGGCTTCGTCTGGGCCCACCTGAACATCGCCGTCTGGCCGATGCGGACCTGGATCGCCGAGCGCGGCCACCTGCCGGAGACCGCGCGCGAGGTGCTGGTCTCGATCGAGGACGTGCGTCCCCGGTTCGAGCGTTGCGAGGACGGGCTGATCGGCACGCTGAGCGACGTGCAGCATGATTTTTCCGGCCAGAGCGGCGACATCGGCACCCTGCATGTCTGGTTCACGCGGACGATGCTGATCACCTCGCGCAACCATCCGCTGACCGCGGTGGACAAGCTTCGGCTGGACATCCGGAACGGGTTCCGGCCGGCCAGCACCGGCGAGCTGATCGGCGCCCTGATCGACCATCTGGCGGCCAGCTTCCAGAAGGTGATCGAGGGGATGGCCGATTCCCTGGACGAGATCGAGGACGCACTGCTGGCCGGCTCCTCCGCCGACCTGCGCAGCCAGCTGGGATCCCTGCGCCGGCAGGCGGTCAGCCTGCGCCGGCAGCTCCTGCCGCAGCGCCAGGCGCTGGCGAGGCTGCTCAGCCACCCGCCGGGCTGGTGGTCGTCCGACGACACCTACGACCTGCGGGAGGCGGTGGACCGCTTCTCCTCGGTCGCCGAGGACCTGGGCGCCGCCGAGGACCGCGCCAAGGTGCTTCAGGACGAACTGTACGCCAAGCTGGCCGAGGAGGGGAACCGCAACCTGTTCCGGCTGTCGATCGTGACCCTGATCTTCCTGCCCATGACCCTGGTCACCGGCATCTTCGGCATGAACGTGGCCGGGCTGCCCGGCACCCACGACGGGCATTCCTTCCTGTGGGTCCTGCTGCTGATGGTCGCCTCGGCGGTGGCGACCCTGCTGCTGCTCAAGGTGAAGCACTGGTTCTGAGCCGGCGGCGGTTCCGGAAGCTATACATTTAGTATCCGTATGAAATTGTTTCATTCTGAGTTATCAGGTGCGGGGTCCCTGAAAGCTCGCCCCGATGAACATCGACATCTTCACGCTGGTCCTGGTGCATTCGCTGGTTTCGGTGGCCCTGGGGGGCCTGATGCTGGTGTTCTGGTCGACCCACCGCAGCCTTCCCGGCCTGAGGCACTGGACCGTCGCGACGCTCCTGCTCGGCGCCAGCACCCTGATCTCCACGATGCGCGGCACCCTTCCCCAGGTTCCGGCGATCCTGGTCTCCAACGGCATGATCGTGCTGAGCTTCGCTTTCTTCTACAACGGCGTCCGCGAGTTCGGGGGAACGCCGGGGCGCTGGGGAGCCGCGGCCGCGGCGACGGGTCTGCTGGTGCTGTTCCAGGCCTGGTTCACCCTGGTCCAGGACGACGTGTCGATCCGGATCGTGGCCCTGTCGATCGTCCTGTGCGCCGGCTGCCTGCTGACCGCGCGGGAATTGCTGCGGGTCGCCCGCCCCGGCATGCGGGCGACCGCCCTGACCGCGGCGCTGCTGTTCGCCGTGGCCGGGCTGACCCTGGCGGCGCGGGCCGCCTCGACCGTGGTCGAGCCGCCTTTGGCCGACCATATGGGCCGCTATCCGGCGCACGCCGTGCATTTCCTGGTGTCCATCCTGAGCAGCATCCTGCTGGTCTTCTGCCTGCTGATGATGGCGGTCCAGCGGCTGAACCGCGATCTGGTGCAGCGCGGGCGGCAGCTGGAGGAGGCGCTTCACCGGTCGGAGGACGCCAGCCGGGCCAAGGAACAGTTCCTCGCCATGATGAGCCACGAGCTGCGCACGCCGCTGAACGCGATCCTCGGGTTCAGCGAGCTTCAGCGCAGCCAGATCTTCGGCCCGCTGGGGCACCCGAGGTACCTGGAATATGCGGGCGACATCCATTCCTCCGGCACGCACCTGCTCGGGCTGATCAACTCGATCCTCGACATCTCCAAGGCGTCGGCAGGCAAGCTGGAGGTGGCGGTGGCGCCGGTCGATCCGCTCCCGATCGCCGACGAGATGCTGCGGGTCATCAGCCACGCGGCCCTGGCCAAGCGGATCACGATCGCCCACGATCCGGCGCCGGCACCCCGGTGCATGGCCGATGCCCAGGCGCTGCGCCAGATCCTGCTGAACCTGCTGTCCAACGCCGTCAAGTTCACGAGCCCCGGCGGCATGATCAGCCTGCGGGTCGTCGGGCTGGACCCCGGGCGCGTCGGGTTCATCGTGGCCGACAGCGGGATCGGCATGGACCCGGCCGAGATCCCCAGGCTGCTCAAGCCCTTCGAGCAGTCGTTCAACATCTATTCCAGCGCCGGCCAGGGCACCGGGCTGGGGCTTCCCATCGTGGACGCCCTGGTCGGGCTCCAGGGCGGCAGGCTGCGGATCGACAGCGCTCCCGGGCTGGGCACGACGGTGACGGTCGAGCTGCCGGCAGCGGCATGACGGCGCAGTGATCGCCGGCGTTCCGCAACTGTTCCGATTCCCCCTTGTTGATCAGCGCGGAAGACACCTAATATTCGGCCTGGGAAGCAGCCGTTCGCGCGGACGGTCCCGGTGAATTCGATTATGAATTCGGCGTCGATGACTCGGGAGTGTGCCTGGCATGACGACACTCAAGGAATTCGAGGAAGCATTGCGCGAGCAGGGGATGGACTCCGCCCTCGCCGTCCTGGAAAAACTGAAGGACCGCGACCGTGCGAAGCGGTCCGTGGCGCCGGCCCGGCGAATAACGGGACGCAAGATGACGCCCGAACTGGCGCGCGAGATCCTCGATCTTCATGAAAAGACCAAGATGACGCAGCAGGAAATCGCCTTCAAGGTCGGGGTCAACCAGGGTCGCGTCAACGAGGTGATCAAGCGCGGCAAATGGCTGAGCGGCGATCCCCAGTCACCCGAGGCGCTGGACCGCGACGCCGCGCTGGACCGGGCGGCCAGGGGCATCGGCAAGGCGGCCAAGCCGGAGAAGGCGCCCAAACCGGACAAGCCGGCCAAGCCTGAGAAGGCGGCCGGTTCCAGGAAGTCGGTCGCGAAGAAATCCGCCGCCGATGCGGGAGCGAAGCTGGCGGAGGCGACGCGCGCCGTCCGGCAGGCCGCCAAGCCGCCGGAAAAGCCGGTCCGGAAGCTCAAGGAAGACGGAAAGCAGCTGGTCCTGGGTGACCTGTAGGGCGCGGATACGGGTTAGGACCGCTTCGCGAGGGAACCGCGGCGCACCATCGGCGTTTTGACGCCGTTCCAACTGGTGCGCGTCGCGCGGAGGCCGTCATGAAGTATTCTGTAAGCTGCAAGCTGGGTTACGACGTCGAGGAAGAAACGGTCTGCTTCTTCAACATTCAGCCCGCGCAGTTCGACCGCCAGGTGATCCTGGACGAGCACCTGGACCTGGACGGCGGGCGCGAGATCGACCGCTTCACCATGGGCGAGTCCGGCAACCGCTTCTTCAAGGTCGTGGCCCCTCCCGGCAAGCTGCTGGTCCGGTACCACGCCGACGTGGACCTGGATCCCCTGGTCGAGGACCCCGCCGGCATCGGCCAGGTGGCGCCGATCGACCTGCCGCTGGACGTGCTGCCGCACCTGAACCCGTCCCGGTTCTGCCAGTCCGACCGGCTGCGCGCCTTCGCGTCCCGGCAGTTCGGCGAGTTCGCGCCCGGGCACCAGCGGGTCACGGCGATCTGCAACTGGATTCACGACAACCTGGAATACCTGCCGGGAAGTTCACACGGGACGACCTCGGCGGTCGATACCATCATCGACCATGCCGGCGTCTGCCGCGACTTCGCCCATCTCGGCATCACCCTGTGCCGGGCGATGGACATTCCGGCGCGCTATGTCAGCGCCTACGCGTTCCGGCTCGACCCTCCCGACTTCCACGCCACCTTCGAGGCCTTCCTGGGCGGGCGCTGGTACCTGTTCGACGCGACCCGCAAGGCGGCGCTGGACGGGCTGATCCGCATCGGGGTCGGCCGCGACGCCGCCGAGGTGTCGTTCTCGTCCTTCTTCGGCAAGGCCACGCCGGGCGAGATGGAGGTCGCCATCAGCTCGCCCGACCGCGGCAGCGACGAGCAACTGACGACCGACGCGGTGAGCCTGTCGGAGCGCTGAGGCGGCACCCCGGCGGCCGATGCTTCGGCCGGGACGGACTATTCCCCCACTTCATGTTTTGCGATGCGTTGGGCCACGGCCCAACCTACGGTTCGACGCAGGGCGGAGGTGATGCAATCCGTCGATCGTAGGTTGGGCCGGCTGCCCCAGGGCGAATCAACCTGATCGGGCACCGCTCCGGCGGGGGCGATGCAAGCGTAATTCAGGTTCTTGCCACAGATTACGGCGATGGACAAAGATACGGATCGGATCATCTGAGGATATCGCCGTAATCTGTGGCCAGTTTTCTTCATTCCATGCCGCCCTCGAACAGGGCAGGCCGGATCGATCTGGTCGGGTACCGCTCTAGGATCGGGCCAGGATCAGGAAGACGTAGCCGTAGCTGTCGCCGTGGCGGCGGTGGAGGTCGATTTCACGCTGGGAGTCGTCCAGCACCTCCGCCCAGGCGGCGTCCTTCGTGTGGTGTCGGCGAAGTTCCATTATGCGTGCCTCCAGCGGCGTGTAATATTCGTCCCACCAGGCCTCGCGCGGCAGGGTGAAGGCGTCGATCACCCGGTAGCCGGCGTCCTCCGCGATCCGCCGGCTGCCCTCGACGCTGGTCATGGCGGGATAGGCCGCGTCCCAGAACTCCAGCGCCTCGGCCGGCGGCGCGTCGGTCAGCCAGACGCATTCGGTGACCGCCACCAGCCCCGAGGGCTTCAGCAGGGGCCGCCATGCCTGAAGGCCCGCGCCGAAGCCGACGGAGTAGATCGCCCCTTCGGACCAGATCAGGTCGAACGATCCCGGCGGGAACGGCGGTGCCGCCATGTCCGCCGCCAGCGGCTCGATCCGGTCCCCCAGCCCTTCCGCCGCCGCCCGGGCGGCCAACTCGTCCAGGAACGGCCGGTGCAGGTCGATCGCGGCGACCAGCCCGCCGGTCTCCCGCGCCAGGACCAGCGCCGATCGGCCGGGGCCGCAGCCGGCGTCCAGGATGCGCGGAGCGGACGGCAGCAGGCCCGTGCCGGCGACGATGCCGAGAGCCCGCGCGGTCAGGGCGTCCGATCCGGGCGCCTGGCGGGGCAGGCCGCGGTGAAGTTCGAAGAATGGGGCCGGGTCCATGATGTGACGCCCTTCAGTCGGGAACGCTCGCCTCGATCTCGTCCATGTCGTCGTCGGAGAAGCCGAAATGGTGGCCGATCTCGTGGATCAGGACATGGCGGACCAGATGGGCCAGATCCTCGCCGGTCTCGCACCAGTAGTCCAGCAGCGGCCTGCGGTAGAGATAGATCATGTCCAGGTCGCTCGGCGTGGCGGTGACGCTCTTGTGCGCCAGATCGACTCCCCGGTAGAGGCCGAGCAGGTCGAAGGGCGAGTCCAGCTCCATCTCCCGCTCGGTCTCCTCGTCGGGGAAATCCTCCACATGGATCACCACGTTGCCGACGAAGCGCAGCAGTTCGGGCGGGATGGTCCGGAGCGCCTCGTCGGCCAGCGCCTCGATGTCGGCGATGGTTGGGGCATTGATTTGTCTGCTCATGGGGGCGCATTCTCCTGATCGACCGCTGGAGATCATACGAAAAAGAGGGAGGCTGAATATGGTCGAGAAACTGGTCGGCGCCAGACGTCAATCGGCGCTCGCGGAGCTTCACGGCTGGTCGGAGGTGGAGGACCGCGACGCGATCCGCAAGACCTATCATTTCCCCGATTTCGCGACCGCCTGGGGCTTCATGACCCGGGTCGCCCTCAAGGCGGAAAAGATGGACCACCACCCGGAATGGTTCAACGTCTACAACCGGGTCGAGGTGATCCTGGCCACCCACGAGGTGGAGGGCCTGTCCGAGCGCGACGTGGAGCTGGCCCACCACATGGACGGCATCGCGCTTGAGCACGATCGCTGATCGGGCCGCCGACCGGACGGAGGGTGATGGACCGTAGGTCGGCCTCGGCCGGAGGCCGACGCCGACACCGTGGCCGGAGCGCCGATGCAGGGCGTCGGCGTTCGCCCTGCGGGCGAAGGCCGACCTACGGTTGATGCAGCTCTAGGTTATATTATAAGTCCCGCGGGGCTTACTTCAGGGCCTTCAGGAACTCGATCAGCTCGTCCTGCTGCGCCTTGTCGGTGATGGCGACATGGCGCATGCGGGTGCCGGGAATGAAGGTGTCGTTGCCCGCGATCCATTTGCGGAGCGTCTCGTCGTTCCAGACCACGCCGGACTTCTGCACCGCCTCGGAATAGGCGAAGCGCGGCACCGAGCCCGCCTGGCGGCCATAGACGCCGATCAGCGTCGGGCCGAAGGCGTTGGCGGAAGTGTCCAGCGAATGGCAGCCGGCGCATTGGCGGAACGGATGGCTGTCCGGGACGGGCTTGGTCTGCGCCGTCGCCTGGCCTGCGGCGAGGGCGCCTGCGAGGGCCAGCATCAATACCGGCAGTTTTCGGGCCAGCAGTCTCATGGTGTTCGCCTCTGTTCAACAGGGCTGCCGCGGCCGGCCCCAATCCGGCACCCCACCGCAACCCTGGCCCGCGCACTATAAACGCGGGCGGCGGGGCCGGATAATAGTACCAATGATGGAAGGGTTATTATGCCGCGCCCCCGGGAAACCGCCGCAAGGAACCCCGGGCGCATTCCCGCTGTTGGTGGCCGATGTTCTCCGTTTCCTTGGAAGATTTCCCATGCGCGTACGACTGAAACCCGTGGAAGACCAGGTCATCGTCATCACAGGCGCCAGCAGCGGCATCGGGCTGGCGACCGCCCGGATGGCCGGCCGGCGCGGCGCGCGGCTGGTCCTGGCGGCACGCGACGGGAACGCGCTGCGCGAGATCGAGACCGATATCCGCCGCGAGGGCGGCCAGGCGGTCTTCGTGGAGGCCGACGTCGCCGACGAGGACGCCATGATGGCCGTGGCCGAGACGGCGCTCCGCGAGTTCGGCGGCTTCGACACCTGGGTCAACAATGCCGGCACCTCGATCTACGGCAAGGTCGAGGACACCCCGATGGCGGACCAGCGGCGGCTGTTCGAGACCAACTACTGGGGCACGGTGATCGGCTCGCGCATCGCCATGACCGGCCTGCGCCACCGGGGCGGCGCGCTGGTCAACGTGGGCAGCGTGCTGTCGGACCGGGCGGTGCCGCTCCAGGCGACCTATTGCGCGACCAAGCATGCGGTCAAGGGCTTCACCAACGCGCTGCGCATGGAGTTGGAGGCCGACGACGCCCCGGTCTCGGTCACCCTGATCAAGCCGGCGGCAATCGATACCCAGCTGGAGGAGCACGCCAGGAGCCTGACGGGCGCGGAGCCGCTCAACCCTCCCCCGGTCTACGCGCCGGAGACGGTTGCCGAAGCGATCCTTCATGCGGCCGAACATCCCGTGCGCGAGCTGACCATCGGCAGCGCCGGCAAGCTGATCTCCCTGTCGGAAGCCCTGGCGCCGCGCCTGACCGATAGGGTCATGGAAGCGGTGGCGCCGGGCTGGCAGCGGAGCGGCGGCCCGCTTCGCCGCCGGACCGACAACCTCTACGGCCCGGCGGGACATGACGGCGACGAACGCGCCGGCCGGCACAGCTTGGTCCGGGAGCGGAGCTACTACACCACGGCCGCCATGCACCCCGTGGCGGCGGCCGCCCTGGTCGCCGGCGTCGCGGTGCTGGGTGCCCTTATGGTCGGGGGCGGGCGCCAGATCCGCCACCGGGACATGGGATACGACTGAGGCCCCGGCTCAGCCGTCGCCCAGCGTCAGCAGGGAGGCGTTGCCGCCGGACGCGGTGGTGTCGATGCTGACGACCCATTCGGTCGCGAAGCGCTCGACCCCTTCCGCGAGCGTCGCCAGCGGCACGCGGCGGCCATCCCGCTCCGCCAGCGCCCGGCGCAGCGGGACGGCCTCCGCGTCGGTTCCCTCGAACGCGACCACGCCGAGGTCGGGAAAGTTCCGGAGCGTTTCGGCGGCATCGGCGACCGTCACCGCGGCGATCACGCCGTCGGGAACGCCGGCCTTGCGCAGGGCCTCGACCACGGGGCCGGCCGCGGGGTTGTTCTCCGCCAGTGCCGCCGCGTTGCCGGCGGCCAGCGCCAGGAACGCCTGGGCCACCAGGACGCCGGCAGGATCTGAACCGTCGCCCCGGCCCGCATCAAGGCCCCCGCCCAGGCACAGGGCGATGCCCCGGCCGTGCAGGGCCAAGTGGTTGCTTTCGCCGGTCGGGCCGGGCAAGGGTTCAGCCGCCGAGAAGGCGGGCGAGGCCGCCGCCAGCGCCGCCTCGGCCGTCGGCCGCAGGGCTTCCGGCAGCAGGGTGACGGCCCGCCGCAGGATCACGGCGCGGTCGGTGCGGGCGTCCCAGTCCGGTCCGGCCAGCCGCGCGGCCTCGGCGAAGGCGGTGGGATCGGTTCCTCCCCTGCCCCCGTCCCGGCCGACCGGCGGGACGAAGGAGGCGGCCGAGGGCATGGACGCCGGGGCGGGACGGGTGAAGCGGGCCAGATAGTGCGGCCCGCCGGCCTTCGGCCCGGTGCCGGACAGGCCCTCGCCGCCGAACGGCTGGACGCCGACCACGGCGCCGATCTGGTTGCGGTTGACATAGACGTTGCCGACCCGGGCGCGTCGGCAGATCGCCTCGATCCGGTCGTCCAGGCGGGAATGGATGCCCAGGGTCAGGCCGTAGCCGCGCGCGTTGACGGCGTCCACTACGCGGTCGATCTCGTGCGCCTCGAACGGGACGACGTGGAGCACGGGGCCGAAGATCTCCCGCTCCAGCGCGTCGAACCGGTCGAGGGCGATGGCCGTCGGGGCGACGAACAGGCCGCCCTCGGCGATCCCTTGCAGCGGGTGGCGGAACAGCACCCGCCCGGCCTTTTCGAAGCTCCGGCAATGCTCCTCGATAATGCCCCGGGACTCCGCGTCGATCACGGGGCCGACATCGGTCGCGGGGTCCCACGGGTCGCCGACCCGCAGTTCCATCGCCGCCCCTTCGAGCATGGCGAGCAGGTGGTCCCGGATGTCGGACTGGACGAACACGGCGCGCAAGGCCGAACAGCGCTGGCCCGCGCTCTGGAAGGCCGAGTTGACGATGTCGCGGACCGCGTGCTCGACCAGGGCGGTGCTGTCCACGATCATGGCGTTCAGGCCGCCGGTCTCGGCGATCAGCGGCGCGCGGGCCGATCCGTGGGCCGCCAGCGCCCGGTCGATCAGGATGGCGGTCTCGGTCGAGCCGGTGAAGCAGACCCCCGCCGTGCGCGGGTCGGCGGTCAGGGCCGCCCCGACCACCGCGCCGTCGCCGGGCAGCAGGGCCAGGACGTCCGGCGGCACGCCGGCCTCCAGCATCAGCGCCACCGCCCGGGCGGCGACCAGGGGCGTCTGCTCGGCCGGCTTGGCGACCACGGTATTGCCGGCGACCAGGGCCGCGACCACCTGGCCCGTGAAGATCGCCAGCGGGAAGTTCCACGGCGAGATACAGACGAACGGCCCCAAGCCTTGCCCCTGTCCCTGGGATCCGGCCGCCAGCCGCCGCGCTTCCGCCGCGTAGTAGCGGCAGAAATCCACCGCCTCGCGCACCTCCAGCACGCCGTCCATGCGGGTCTTGCCGGCCTCGCGGGACAGGATCGCCATCAGCTCGAAGCTGTTGGCCTCGTAGAGGTCGGCGATGCGGTCCAGGATCGCGGCGCGGTCGGCCGGCGCCCGGTCCCGCCAGGCCGGGAAGGCGGCGGTCGCGACGTCCAGCGCGCGGGCGGCGGCTTCCCTGTCGGCCTGCCGGACGGTGCCGACCCGGTCCGTGCCGTCGGCCGGGTTCAGAACCGGCACCTCCTCCCCGTCCAGGACGGAGCCTCCGACCAGGGGCGCCGCGGTCCAGCGGGCCGTGCGGAACGGCGCCATCCCGGCCTCGACCTCGGCCGCCATGACGGGGTTGTTGAGGTTCCAGCCGGCCGAATTGCGCCGTTCGCCATCGAACAGGTCGGGCGGCAGCGGGATCTTCGGGTTCGGCACGGAGGCGGCCGCCTCGGTCGCGGCGATGGGATCGCGGACCAGCACTTCCGGCGGCACGTCCTCGTCCAGGAGCTGGTGGACGAAGGAGGAGTTGGCGCCGTTCTCCAGAAGCCGGCGGACCAGATAGGCCAGCAGGTCCTTGTGGACGCCGACCGGCGCATAGATGCGGCACGGCCGGCCAGCCTCCTCCAGCAAGCGGTCGTGCAGCGCCTGGCCCATGCCGTGCAGCCGCTGGAACTCGAACCCGCCCCCGTCGTTGCCGGCCATCTCCAGCACCGCGGCGGCGGTCTGGGCGTTGTGGGTGGCGAACTGGGGATAGAGGCGGTCGCGGTTGTCCAGCAGGAAGCGAGCGCCCGCCAGGTAGGAGACGTCGGTCGAGGTCTTGCGGGTGAACACCGGGTAGCCGGACAGGCCCAGCACCTGGGAATTCTTGATCTCCGAATCCCAATAGGCGCCCTTGACCAGCCGCACCGCCAGCCTGCGGTCGAGCCGGTCGGCCAGCGCCCGGACCCAACGCAGGACCGGCAGGCACTGCTTGGAATAAGCCTGGACCACGACGCCGAAACCGTCCCAGCCCGCCAGGTCGGGCGATTCCAGCACCCGCTCGATCACGTCGAGCGACAGGGACAGGCGATCCGCCTCCTCCGCGTCGATGTTGAAGCCGATGTTGGCGTCCCTGGCCTTGATCGCCAGGGCATGCAGGCGGGGCACCAGCTCCGCCATGACCCGGTCGCGCTGGGTGGCCTCGTAGCGCGGGTGGAGCGCCGACAGCTTGACGGAGATGCCGGGATTATCGTGGACGGGGGCCTTGGCGTCGGCGTGGCGCGCGATGGCGTCGATCGCGGCGGCATAGCTGTCCCAGTAGCGCCGGGCGTCCGGGCCGGTCCGCGCCGCCTCCCCCAGCATGTCGTAGGAGAAGCGGTAGCCCTTGGCGCGCCGCGCTTCGCCGCGCCGGATCGCCTCCTCGATGGTCCGGCCGAGCACGAACTGCTGGCCCATGACCTTCATCGCCTGGGCGACCGCGGAGCGGACCACCGGCTCGCCGACCCGCTGGACCAGGCGGCGCAGGGTGCCCGCGACCTGCGGCCCGGCGGGGGAGTCGTTGCGGAAGATCCTGCCGGTCAGCATCAGCGCCCAGGTCGAGGCGCTGACCAGCAGGCTGTCGGTCTCTCCGGCATGCTTCGACCAGTCGGCACCGCCGATCTTGTCGCGGATCAGCGCGTCCAGGGTCGGCGCGTCGGGCACCCGGAGGTAGGCCTCGGCCAGGCACATCAGCGCCACGCCCTCGTCCGTGGACAGGCCGTACTCGGCGAGGAAGGTCTCCATCAGATTGGGCGTGGGGTCGGTGCGCAGCCGGCGGACGATCGCCTCGGCCCGGTCGGAAATCCTGCGCCGGGCGGCGTGGTCCAGCCGGATCGCCTCCATCCGTTGCTTAACGACGGTGGCCTCGTCGGCGAAATAGGCCCTGTCGATGTCGTCGCGCAGCACCGCCTGGTCCATCGCTCCGGCACTCCCCCTCGGGTCAAAACTCGATGGCCTGGATTATCCCAGAACGGCAGTAGGCATAGGCTCCGATTTTGGCGAAATTTCAGCCATAGTGCCTGTGGATGGAGAATTGGCAGGCGAAACGGCCTGGGAGGGGTGATGGACCGGATCGACCGCGCGATCCTGCGCGAGCTTCAGCAGAACGGCCGGATATCGGTCGTGGAACTGGCCGGGCGGGTCAACCTGACCAAGACGCCCTGTTCGGAACGGCTGAGGCGGCTGGAGGCGGCCGGCGTGATCCGGCGCTACCGCGCCGAGCTGGACCCGGTGGCGCTGGAGGCGGACCACGTGGTGCTGGTCCAGGTGGTGCTGCGCGGCACGACCGCGGACGAGCTGGAGCGCTTCAACGAGGCGGTCCGCCGGGTGCCGGAGATCCAGTCCTGCCACATGATCGCCGGCGACTTCGACTATCTGCTGAAGGTGCGGACGCGCGACATCCAGCATTACCGCCGGCTGCTGGGCGACACGATCTCGCGCCTGCCCCATGTCCAGCAGACGCACACCTATGTGGTGATGGAGACGGTGAAGGACGACATGACCTTGCCGGTGCCGGGGGGCTGACGGGTTTTGGCCACAGATGCACGCAGATAAACTCAGATGGGATCGACGGATGATCGTCGGCAGCCGGCCGGAGCGCCGGCAGCCGGAGGTTATCTGGGTTTAGAGCGGTACCCGATCAGGTCGATCCGGCCGGGGCAGCCGGGCCGATACGTTGGGCCACGGTCCAACCTACGATCGACGGCCCGCATCACCTCCGCCCTGCATCAAACCTTAAGTTGGGCCGTGGCCCAATGTATCCCGGCGAGTGGAACGGCAGTCTGCATGGACCGGAGCGGGTCAACTGATAGTCCTGCACAATGTTTTTTGATGATATTCGGCGGAGCGGAGTGCCGTAGGTCGGCCTTCGCCCGTCAGGGCGAACGCCGACACCCTGCGTCAACGCTCCGGCCACTCAGATTGGATCGACGGAGGATCGTCGGCAGCCGGCCGGAGCGTCGGCAGCCGGAGGTTATCTGGGTTTATCTGCGTGTATCTGCGGCCAAAATTCCTACCCCTGCGCCTGGGTCAGGCGGAGCATCTGGATCTTGCGGGCGGCGATCTCGCTTCTGACGCGCAGGAGGACGACGGTGATGAAGTAGGTCGTGAAGGCCAGGCCCATGATCAGCAGGGGCGACAGCATGCTGGGATCGATGCTCGGGCCGCCCATCCTCACCACGCTGGCCGGCTGGTGAAGGGTGTTCCACCAGTCGACCGAGAACTTGATGATCGGCACGTTGACCACGCCGACCAGCAGCAGGATGGCGCCGGCCTTGGAGCCGCGCGCCGGGTCGTCGAAGGCGTTCACCAGGGCCATGTAGCCCAGATACAGGAAGAACAGGATCAGCACGCTGGTCAGACGGGCATCCCACACCCACCAGGTGCCCCACATCGGCTCGCCCCACAGGCTGCCAGTGATCAGGCAGACCGCCGTGAAGCCGGCCCCGACGGGGGCGGCGGCCTTGCTGAACAGGTCGGCCAGCGGATGCTTCCAGACCAGCCCGACGGCCGCCGCGATCGCCATGTTGGTATAGACGAACAGCGCCATCCAGGCCGCCGGGACATGGATGTACATGATCCGGACCGTCTCGCCCTGCTGGTAATCGGGCGGAGAGGCGAACAGCGCCAGATAGAGCCCGACGATCGTCAGCACGACGGTGGCGCCCGCCACCCAGGGCAGGACGATGCCGGAGAGGCGGAGAAAGCGCGCGGGATTGGCGAAGCGGTGCATGGTTCCGATCGATCCTGTTTTCCGGAATATGGGGTCGCGCCGGGGGCGCTGTCAAACCCGCCGAGCCGGTCGCGGCGCTGAGGTCCCGACGTACGGCGAGCGTGAACTTATTTAAGTCAACTACCACTTTCGGAGATAAAAGAATGAATTTCGCCTAAATGAATATAGACAATCCGGATGATGTTACCTAATAGGCACTGATGGGTGCAATTTTTCTAAGTCACAGAGAAACCGGCTTTTGCATTTGTCACGTTTGCGCCTCAATAAGGCGACCGATGCGGCACTAATGAACTCAATGACCGCACCGGGATAACAAACTTCGAACGGGGCAGACTTATGAAGCGGATCCTTCTCACTGGAACGGCGCTGGCAAGCGGCATGCTGTTCGCGTCGGTTGCACAAGCCCAGATCACGGTCAGCCTTGGCGGCTACACGGAATTCTTCGCCGGCTTCTACGAGGACGACGCGCCGGGCCGTACCGACCGTGAGTTCCAGTTGGAGACCGAGATCGTCATCCGCGCCGACGGCAAGGCCGACAACGGCCTGCTGTACGGCGCCAAGGTCGAACTGCAGAACAGCACCGGCGGCAGTTCCACCAGCGTCGGCACCGACGAGGCGTCGGTCTATCTCGGCGGCACCTGGGGCCGGCTCGAACTCGGCGACTTCGACGGCGCCGCCGATACCCTGAAGATCTACGCCCCGGTGATCGGCATCGAGCAGATCGACGGCGACGCCTACGACTTCCTCGGAGCCGAGTCGGATACCGGCCTCTCCCTCGGCTCGCAGATCGCGTTCGGCATCCATATCCCGAACTCCAGCGACGCGACCAAGGTCATGTACCTGACCCCGCGGTTCGCGGGCTTCCAGGCCGGCGTCAGCTATGCGCCGGAGAGCAACAGCCAGGGCCAGAACGTGGTCGCCCTGGAAGACGTGAGCCTGAGCTACAAGGACTGGATCGAAGGCGGCATCAACTACACCGGCGCGTTCGGCGGATTCTCCGTCGCGGCCGGCGCCACCATCTCGACCGCCTCGGGCCAGGGCAACCCCGTCATCGGCACCCTGGAAGACTTCACCGCGTGGAACGTCGGCGGCCAGGTCGGCTATGCCGGCTTCGTCCTGGGCGGCGGCTATGTGGAAGCCGACGATTTCAACGTCCCCACGGGCGCCGTCGAGAACGACCAGTCCGTGTGGCATATCGGCGTGAGCTACACCGCCGGCCCGATCGCGGTGGGCGCCAGCTACATGGATGCCGAAGGCTACAAGGGAGATTCCTCGACCTATGCCAGCGACTACAAGTCGTACGGCGTCGGCGTCGCCTATACCCTGGCGCCGGGCCTCGTCGTGCAGTCCGACCTGATGTTCGTCGACGAGGATGTCCGCCCGGCCACCGCCGGCCCGACCTTCAGCAACGAAGGCTACGTCTTCGTCGTGGGCACCCGCCTGGACTTCTGATCCGGAGACGGAAATTGAGGGCGGGAGTGCCGGGCCGCGGGGTCCGGCACTCCCGCCCCTTGGCGTTCCGGCCGGTCAGGGCTGTTCCTTCAGCTCCGGGAAATCCTCTTCCCAGAACTCGAGATGGCTCCGTTCGGCGCCGCCCGGCCTTCCCTCCTCCGCGCGGCGCAGCTCGACGCGGCGGATCTTGCCGGAGATGGTCTTGGGCAGGTCGGCGAACTCGATCCGGCGCACCCGCTTGTAGGGCGCCAGATGCCGGCGGACGTGGCGGAAGATCGCCAGCGCGGTCTCCCGGTCGGGGCGCCAGCCCGCCGCCAGCACCAGATAGGCCTTGGGAACGGCCAGCCGCAGGGGATCGGGGCTCGGCACCACGGCGGCTTCGGCCACCGCCTCGTGCTCGATCAACGCGCTCTCCAGCTCGAAGGGGCTGATCCGATAGTCGGAGGCTTTGAACACGTCGTCGGCCCGGCCGACATAGGTCAGGTAACCGTCCTCGTCCTTCATCGCGACGTCGCCGGTGCGGTAGTAGCCGCCGGCCATGATCTCCTCCGTCCGGGCGGCATCGTCGCGGTAGCCCGTCATCAGCCCGACCGGCCGGCGGTCGAGCATCAGGCAGACCTGGCCTTCGGGGCGTTCCGTCCCATCGGCGTCGAGCAGCTTCACCACGTATCCGGGCAGCGGGCGGCCCATGGAGCCGGGCTTGACCGGCTGGCCCGGCGGGTTGGCGATCTGGGCCGTCGTCTCGGTCTGGCCGTAGCCGTCGCGGATCGTGATGCCCCAGGCCTCGCGCACGGTGTCGATCACCTCCGGGTTGAGCGGCTCGCCGGCGCCGATCAGGTCGCGCAGCTTTACCGGGTAGGCCTTCAGGTCCTCCTGGATGAACAGGCGCCACACCGTCGGCGGCGCGCACAGGGTGGTGACCCCGCAGCGCGCGATCACCGACAGCATGCCGGGCGCCGAGAAGCGCTTGTAGGTGTAGACGAAGACCGCCGCCCCGGCGTTCCACGGCGCGAAGAAGTTGCTCCAGGCATGCTTGGCCCAGCCGGGCGAGCTGATGTTCAGGTGGATGTCGCCGGGCATCAGCCCCAGCCAGTAGAGCGTCGAGAGGTGGCCGACCGGGTAGCTGCGGTGGCTGTGCTCCACCAGCTTGGCCTTGGCCGTGGTGCCGGAGGTGAAATAGAGCAGCAGCGGGTCGTCGGCGCGGGTCGGGCCGTCCGGCTCGAACGAGGATGGCGAGTCGTAGGCGTCCTCGAAGCGGCGCCAGCCTTCCGGCGCGGCGGCGGCGCCGACCGCGATCCTGGTGTAGGCGCCGGGCAGGCCGTCGAACTTGGCGGCGTCTTCCGCCCCGGCGATCACGTGGGCGACGCGGCCACGCTCGATCCGGTCGGCGAGGTCCTCGGCGTTCAGCAGGGTGGTGCTGGGGATCAGCACGGCGCCCAGCTTGATCGCCGCCAGCATGGTTTCCCACAGGGGCGCCACGTTGCCGAGCATCAGCAGGATCGGGTCGCCGCGCCGCACGCCCTGGGACCGCAGGTAATTGGCGACCCGGTCGGAGCGCTCGGCCATCTCGGAGAAGCTCAGCTTCGTCTCGGCGCCGCCTTCCTCGACGATCCACAGGGCGGTCGACTGGTTGCCGCGCGCCATGGGATCGAAGTAATCCAGCGCCCAGTTGAAGGTCTCGAACTCCGGCCAACGGAAATCGCGGTACGCGGTCTCGTAATCCTCGCGATTCTCGATCAGGAAATCGCGCGCTTTCAGGAACTCCGCTCCGGGCGTCGTCATGTCGTTTTTCCTCCGTCCCCCTGGGGGTCCGATGCCGGATGCCCGGCCCCCTTATTCGCGGCGGGAGTTTAGGCGGCGTGGTGGGGTCTGTCCATCCGCGCCGGCCTGGGGTAAACCTGTCGATAACGAAGCGAATCGAAGAACCGATCGAGGACGGAGGAACAACGCCAAGATGACCGAACAAACGCCTGCGATTTCGGCTTTCGACATCTCCGGCCGCCGCGCGCTGGTGACGGGAGGAACCAGCGGGATCGGCGCCGCCATCGCCGCCGGGCTGGCCGACGCCGGCTGCCACGTGATCGCCGCCGGCCTGCCGGTAGCGGACGCGGCGCCCGATCCGACCGGGCCGATCCAGACGGTGGACCTGGACGTGACCGACGCGCAGGCGGTCGAGCGCCTCGCCAAGGGGTTGGACCGGCTGGATATCCTGGTCAACGCGGCCGGCATCATCCGGCGCGGCGCGGAATTCGACCTGGACGCTTTCGAGCAGGTGGTGGACGTCAACCTGACCGGGACGATGCGCCTGTGCACCGCCTGCCGTCCATTGCTGGCCCGGCAGGGCGGCAGCATCGTCAACGTCGCCTCGATGCTGAGCTTCTTCGGCGGGGGGCTGGTGCCGGCGTACAGCGCCAGCAAGGGCGGCATCGCCCAGCTGACCAAGAGCCTGGCGATCGCCTGGGCTATGGACGGCATCCGGGTCAACGCCATAGCGCCGGGCTGGATCGCGACCGCCCTGACCCAGGGCCTTCAGGAAGACCCCGCCCGGTCCGAGGCGATCCTGTCCCGCACCCCCCTGAAACGCTGGGGCACGCCGCAGGACCTGACCGGGGCGGTGGTCTTCCTGTGCTCCCCGGCGGCCGCCTTCGTCACCGGAACGGTGCTGCCGGTGGACGGCGGTTATTTGATATCCTGAGGGGGGCGGGTCTGGAAGGGAGGGCGCGGCCCGGGCCATGTCCGTCCCGTTCCGACCGCACTGAAAGCCTCTCGACAGACTGGTGGTGGAATGCCACCTTGGAAGGATGAGCACGGCGACGCAGAAATCCGCTCATGCGAGCGATCATCCCGAGACGGCCCAGCTTCATGCCGCCGTCGAGGAATCCCGTGCCGCCGAGCGGCGGGGTGAGACCGCATCGCATGACCAAGTGCGCCTGTGGCTGCTGGCTCTTGCCGCAGGCGAACGGCCGCCACCTCCCCTGCCGTGAAGGTGCTTTGGACCGGTCCGGCGGTCCGTGATGTAGAAGCTCACGTCAGATATCTGGGCCAGTTCAACGAACGGGCTGCGCGGGAACTTGCGATATCGCTGGTGAAGGCGGGTGACAGTCTGGCCGCCATGCCTGATCGGGGGCGGCCCGGCCGGATTGCCGGCACGCGGGAATTGGTGGCCCTGTACCCTTATGTGATCGTGTACGAAGTCGGCCCGGAGTCCGTTACGATCCAGCGTATCTGGCACGGCAAGCTGCTTGCGTGAATCGCTAGGAAACGCCGTGGGACCTGGGGTTCGGGTAGCAGCGGAACCGAAAGTCCGATTGGACCGGGATAGCTGTACGCAAAATCCCAGCGGGATGGTTTCCGTACAGCCGATCAATCCGACAAGGATTTCCGGCTGCGTTTCTGGCGCTTTGGGACGGTCAGGCTATCTGTCGCCCATCCCTGTCGGGAAACACATGTTTTCCAGTCATTCTAGATCATCGAGACTCTTGAGGAGGGTTGTTATAGAATGACCGCTTATGCCGTTTGATCTTCCCACATTTATTGACTCTATAACTTTTTCCATCCCAAGCAAATGACTAGATACATGTAATAGCTCAATGTCATTTCCAACCATTCTAAAGTAGTGATTTCTCCCGCCATCTTTCTTTTGAGTAATGTAAATAAACACGTTATCATCTTTATATTTATCAAACTTATGCAATTGTCTCCTTTCTGACACATGCTCCATTAAACTTTTTATATTCAATGTAATGTAATTTGAGGCATCCCTCCCATGTATACTTTTGAGATGGTTGTAGAGGCTTTTGATATCGCTTACGGCTTGCCCTGTGAGAATTACGCTTGCCATGGCTCATTTACCTTATACTAATTGTAGTCTATAATTATCTTATATCGCCGTTTAATTGCAACGCAGCCATTTCAGCCCAATCAGACATTCTATTCCTCTGCTACTCACATCCTGACCTGACCAGGAAGTTCCCCAGCTGCGACTAACGGTAATCGGAAAAGGCGGGATATTCAAGAAGGCAGGCCGGCCTTCGCCCATTAGGGCGAACGCCGACATTCTGCATCAAGACTCCGGCCACGGAGTCGGCGTCGGCCTTCGGCCGAGGCCGACCCACGGAGGAACGACCTTGTCGTGGTGCCGGACGGAAGCCGGTCAGGCCTGGGTGTCGACCCGGCTGACCGGCTCGTCGGCACCGCGCTTGGCGGCGCCGACCATGGCTTCGCGCAGCAGGCGGCCATGGATGGTGTAGCCGTCCTGGAGGACCTGGACGATGGTGCCGCCGGGCTTGCCGGTGTTCTCGACCTCGAACACCACCTGGTGGAAGTTGGGATCGAACTGCTCGCCCAGGGCTTCCATCTTCTTGATGCCGCCGCGGTCGAACGCGGCGTGGAGCTGGCGCTCGGTCGCCTCGATGCCGACCAGCAGGTTCTTCATCACGTCATCCTGCTCGCGCTGCTCGGCGGGAACGGCGTCGACCGCCCGGCGCAGGTTGTCGGCGACCGCCAGGAGTTCCTTGGCGAAGCTGCTGACCGCGTACTTGGCGGTGTCCTCGCGCTCGCGCTGGGCGCGGCGGCGGATGTTCTCCGTCTCGGCCAGGGTGCGCAGGAGCTGATCCTTCAGGCCGGCGACCTCGGCCTCCAGCGCCGCGACCCGATCTCCGCCCTGGGTGTCGCCCTGGCCGTCCGAACCTGCGGCTTCCTCACCGGGCGCCGCGGCGGTTTCGGGTGCGTCGGGAGCGGTAACCGTGTCGGCGTCGGCCTCGTTGGGCTTCTTCTGGGGTTCGTTCATGGCAAATACTCGGTTCGTGGCTCGATGAATGGGTTGCGATGAATTCCGGGAGAACTCCGGAAGCCGGGGGGTCAGCCGAGCAGGCGGCCGATCACCTTGGCGGTGTAATCCACCATGGGGATGATCCGCGCGTAATTGATCCGGGTCGGACCGATCACGCCGATCGCGCCGACGATCTGCTCGCGGCTGTCCTGGTAGGGGGCGATGATCATCGAACAGCCGGCGTGGCTGAACAGGGTGTTCTCCGCGCCGATGAAGATCTGCACGCCCTCCGCCTTGTTGGCGGCGTCGAGCAGGCGGAGCATCGCCTCCTTGGTCTCCAGCGCCTCGAACAGGGCGCGGATGCGCTCCAGATCGGAAAGCGCGGTCACGTCGTCAAGCAGTTTCGCCTGGCCGCGCACGATCAGGTGGCCGGTCGAGCCGGAGCCGGCCCAGGTCGCCAGCCCGGCTTCCACCACCCGCGACGACAGCTCGTCGAGCTGGGTGCGCTGCTCGTCGATCTCCCGCACGACGGCGGTCTTGGCCTCGTCCAGGGTGCGGCCGATCAGCCGGGCGTTGAGGTAGTTGGACGCGGTCTGGAGGGTCGAGGCCGGCATGCCCAGCGGCACCTCGACCACCCGGTTCTCGACCAGCCCGTCCTCGGTCACCAGGACCACCAGGGCGCGGCCGGGCGCCAGGTTGACGAACTCGATATGCTTCAGCGCCCGGTCGGTCTTGGGCGCCAGCACCAGCCCGGCGCAGCTGGACAGGCCGGACAGCATGGACGACGCCTCGGCCAGCACGTCGGGCAGGCTGCGGCCCGATGTCGCACACTTGGCGTCGATGCTTTCCCGCTCCTGGTCGGACAGGCGGCCCAGTTCCAGCAGGCCGTGGACGAACAGGCGCAGCCCCGCCTCCGTCGGAAGGCGGCCGGCCGAGGTGTGGGGGGCGTAGAGCAAGCCTAAGTCTTCCAGGTCGGCCATGACGTTGCGGATCGTCGCCGGCGACAGGGAAATGCCGAGCCGGCGGGAGATGGTGCGGGAGCCGATCGGCTCGCCCGTTTCCACGTAGGCATCGACGATGGTGCGGAAGATGTCTCGCGAGCGCTGGTTCAGTTCGCTGATCATATGAGCTTCGACGACGCTGACGGCACGGTGTGCGGCCTCCCAGCCGGTTGCTCCCGGCCGTCCTGGCCGGACCTGCAATGTAGTCAGGGCCTTGCCGCGAATCAACCGGGGCGCCCCGGCGGTCCCGGTCCGGCCCCCGTCCAGTGCGGGCCGGCGGCGGGCCGGACCGCACTGGACGGGGGGCCGGCGAGCGGCTAGCTTGCCCCTCCGCATCCACACCTATTTCACGGGACACAGCACCATGCGCCCCTCCGGCCGCCTTCCCGACGCCCTGCGTCAGATCAGCCTGGAACCGGGCTTCTCGAAATATGCCGAGGGTTCCTGCCTCGTCCGGTTCGGCGACACCCACGTGCTGTGCACCGCCAGCGTGGACGAGCGGGTCCCGCCGTTCCTGCGCAACACCGGGCTGGGCTGGGTCACCGCGGAGTACGGCATGCTGCCCCGCTCCACCGGCAGCCGCACCGACCGAGAGGCGGCCAAGGGCCGGCAGTCCGGCCGCACGCAGGAGATCCAGCGCCTGATCGGCCGCTCGCTCCGCGCGGTCACCAACCGGTCCGGCATGGGCGAGACCCAGATCAAGGTCGACTGCGACGTGATCCAGGCTGACGGCGGCACCCGCACGGCGGCGATCACCGGCAGCTACGTGGCGCTCTACCTCGCGTTCAAGCATCTGGTGGAGATCGGCAAGCTGAAGTCGATCCCGATGACCGACTCGGTGGCCGGCATCTCGGCCGGGATCTATAACGGCACGGCGGTGCTGGACCTGGACTATGCCGAGGATTCGACCGCCCAGGCCGACACCAACTTCGTGCTGACCGGCAGCGGCGGCATCGTCGAGGTGCAGGGCACCGCGGAGGAGAAGCCGTTCAGCCAGAACCAGTTCATGGAGCTGCTGGCGCTGGCCCAGAAGGGCGTCGCCGAGCTGACCCTGCTTCAGAAGGCCGCCCTCGGCCTGTCGTGAGCGTAGCCGGAATTAGTCAGGGCCCGTAACAACCAGGAATCCCGATGACCAGGAAGTTCGACGGCGACACGCTGGTGGTCGCCAGCCACAACAAGGGCAAGGTGCGCGAGATAGCGGCGCTGCTCGGCCCCTACGTGGCCCGGTTCCGCTCGGCGGCGGAACTCGACCTGCCCGAGCCGGAGGAGACCGGCGACAGCTTCATCGCCAACGCCGAGCTGAAGGCCAGGGCCGCCGCCACCGCCAGCGGGCTGATCGCGCTGTCCGACGACAGCGGGCTGGTGGTGCCGGCGATCGGCGGGCAGCCGGGCATCTATTCCGCGCGCTGGGCCGGGCCGGACAAGGACTTCGCCGCCGCCATGGAGCGGGTCCGGCGCGAGCTGGCGGACGGCGACCGCGCGGCCTATTTCGTCAGCGCGCTGACGCTGGCCTGGCCCGACGGGCATTGCGAGTCGGTCGAGGGCCGGGTCTACGGCACGCTGGCCTGGCCGCCGCGCGGGGCGAACGGCTTCGGCTACGACCCGATGTTCGTGCCCGACGGGTACGACGTCACCTTCGGCGAGATGGACCCGGAGGAGAAGCACCGGATCAGCCACCGCGCCGACGCCTTCCGCCAGCTCGTGGAGCGGTGTTTCGGTTGAAGGATCTGGAAATGAGTTCCCGGGACGGATCGGAACCCGGTTTCGGCATCTATGTCCATTGGCCGTTCTGCCTGGCCAAGTGCCCTTACTGCGACTTCAACAGCCATGTCCGGGACGGGGTGGATCACGCCCGGTGGCGGGCGGCGCTGCTGCGGGAGCTGGACCACTATGCCGACCTGACGGCGGGCCGGACGGTGACCTCGATCTTCTTCGGCGGCGGCACGCCGTCGCTGATGGAGCCGGCAACCGTCGCCGCCGTGATCGAGCGGGTGGGGGCGCGCTGGAACACCGCTCCCGGCCTGGAGATCACCCTGGAGGCCAACCCGACCTCGGTCGAGGCGACCCGCTTCGAAGGGTTCCGGGCGGCCGGGGTCAACCGGGTGTCGCTGGGCATCCAGGCGCTCGACGACGAGTCGCTGAAGTTCCTGGGCCGCGCCCACAGCGCGTCGGAGGCGCTGGGCGCCATCGGCCTCGCCGCGCGCCACTTCGACCGCTTCTCGTTCGACCTGATCTATGCCCGCCCTGACCAGTCGGTCGCGGCCTGGGAGGCGGAGCTGCGCCGGGCGCTGGACCATGCGGTCGGGCACCTGTCGGTCTATCAGCTGACGATCGAGGAGGGGACGCGCTTCCACACCCTTTACAATCGCGGCGTCTTCGCCCTGCCGGACGACGAGCTGGCCGGCGACTTGTACGAGGCGACCCAGGCGCTGCTGGAAGGCGCCGGCCTGCCGGCCTACGAGATCTCCAACCATGCCCGGCCGGGCGAGGAATCGCGCCATAACCTGACCTATTGGCGCTACGGCGATTATGTCGGAGTCGGCCCCGGCGCCCACGGCCGGCTGACCCTGGACGGCACCAAATACGCGACCCGCGCCCACCGCGCGCCGGAGGCCTGGCTGGACCTGGTGGACCGCAACGGCCATGGCGGGCACGCGACCGAGGAGGTGGCACCGGGCGAACGGCTGGTCGAGATGCTGATGATGGGCCTACGCCTTGCCGAGGGGGTCCCGCTCGCCCGGCTCCGGGAGGAGACCGGCCTGACGGTGGACCGCGCGCTGGACCCCGCCGGCCTGGAGCGGATGCTGGCGGGCGGCTTCGCCGAGCTGACCCCGACCCGCCTGCGTGCCACCCCGGCGGGCCGCCAACGCCTGAACGCCCTGCTCGCCCGGCTGCTGCCGGCCTGAGGTCCCGGCTTTTAGAAGCCCAGGGACTGGAAGCTGCTGGGCGCGGGGTCGATCACCCGGTTGCCGTCGGGCGTCACCTCCATCACCGCGAGACCACGGTCGACCAAGCCGTCGGGGCGCAGGCGGAAGATGCCGTCAACCCCGGCGAAGCCGTTGGGGTTGGTCAGCGCCATCATGTCGAACGGGGCCGGGCCGCCGTTGCGGGCCAGCACCGCGGCGAGGGCCGCGGCGTCGTAGGCCAGCGTGGCGAGGCGGGGCGGGCGGCGGCCGTAGACCGATTCGAACCGCTGCTCGAAGTCGCGGCGCGCCGCGGGATCGGGGGCGGCGTACCAGCCGCCGACCAGCGCCGGCTCGCTCCCCAGGGTCGGGTCGTCCCACATGCCGGTGCCCAATAGCTTGACCTGGGCCGGATCGATCTGGAAGGCCGGCAGCAGCGACGCGGCGCTGCGCAGCTTGGGGCCGCCCTCCGCCAGCATGATCGCGTCCAGGCTTCCCGGGCCGCCGGACGCCAGCGACTGCACCGCCGGCGACAGGTCGGTGGCGGAGGGATCGTAGCGCTCGGTCCGGACGATCCGGGCGCCGACGTCCAGCGCCGCCGTGTTGAGCGCCGAACTGACGGCGTCGCCGTAGGCGTCGCGCGGCGCCAGCGACCCGATCCGGCTGACGCCCTGGGACCGGGCGTAGGAGACCACGCGGCGGACCTGGTTCTCGGGCGAGAAGCCGATCGTCCAGGCGCCGCTGCCCGCCTGGCTCAGGTTGTTGGAGAACGAGACCATGCTGAGGCCGGCGCCCTGCACCGCCGGCCGCACCGCCCCCACCGACGATGAATAGAGCGGCCCCAGGATGAGCTGGGCGCCGTCGGCGATGGCGGCGCGGGCGGCCTCGCTGGCGCCGCCGGGCGTGCCCTTGGTGTCGCGCGGGATCAGCTGGAAACTGTCGTCGCCCAGGTCGAACAGCGCCATCTGCGCCGCTTCGAGCATGCCCTGGCCGAGGTCCGCGGCGTTGCCGGTCAGCGGAACCAGCAGCGCGACCTTGACCGTCCGGTTCACCGGGGTGACCGGCTCCAGCGGTTCGGTGGTGATCGGCGCTTGCTCCGCTTGCACCTGCGGTGGTTCAGGTCTTACGGTGGGCGCACAGGCGGCCAGGGCCAGCAGGCCGGCCGCCAGCCATACCGGCTTCAGGATATCTGGAAAAGTCGCCAAACGTGTCACCGACGGACTCCACTTCGATAGGGGCGGGCGAGAGCGTGGAAGGTAGCGGGACCGGCAGCCCAAGTAAACCGACCCCCGGCCTCTACCTCGTCGCAACTCCCATCGGCAATGCCGCAGACATAACGCTGCGGGCGCTGTCGGTGTTGCGCGCGGCCGACGCGATCGCCTGCGAGGACACCCGCGTCACCCGCAAGCTCATGAACGCGCACGGCATCGGCACGCCGATGATCTCCTACCACGAGCACAACGCCGCGAGGATGCGGCCGGTGCTGCTGGAAAGGCTGGGTGCCGGGGAGACCATCGCCCTGGTCTCCGACGCCGGCACGCCGCTGATCTCCGATCCCGGGTACAAGCTGGTGCGCGACTGCGTCGCGGCCGGGCTGCCGGTCACCACCCTGCCCGGGGCCAGCGCGCCGGTGTCGGCGCTGGTGCTGTCGGGCCTGCCGACCGACCGCTTCCTGTTCGCCGGGTTCCTGCCGCCCAAGTCGGCCGCGCGCCGCGCCGCCGCCCACGAGCTGGCCGGCGTCCGCGCAACGCTGGTCTTCTTCGAGAGCAAGGAGCGGCTGGCCGCGGCGCTGGCCGATATGCACGCCGTGCTGGGCGACCGCGAGGCCGCCGTGGCGCGCGAGCTGACCAAGATGTTCGAGGAGGTCCGGCGCGGCCGGCTGTCCGAACTGGCGGCCCATTACGAAGGGCACGGCCCGCCCAAGGGCGAGATCGTCATCGTCGTCGGGCCGCCGGAGGAAGGCGCCGGCGCCGCCGACGAGGCCTCGGTGGACCGGGCGCTGGCCGAGGCGATGGAACGCATGAGCGTGCGCGACGCGGCGTCGGAGGTGGCGGCCCGGACTGGCTGGCCGCGCCGCCAGGTCTATGCCCGCGCCCTTGAGCTGTCGCGCAACGGCCCCGCCGGACCGCCCCCGGACGGAGAGGACGATGGCGGCTGATCCGTCGAAAGGAACCTCGAAGCGGACCGCGAGCCCGGTTCGGCTGGCCGCATGGCGCCGCGGCCGCTGGTCGGAGGCGCTGTGCCGCCTGGCGCTGCGGCTGAAGGGCTACCGCATCCTGGCGCGCGGCTGGCGCTGCCCCCAGGGCGAGATCGACATCGTCGCCCGGCGCGGCGGGACCGTCGCCATCGTCGAGGTCAAGGCCCGGGGATCCCTGTACGCGGCGGGCGCCGCCGTCACGCCCCGCCAGCGCCGGAGGCTGGAGCGGGCGGCCCTGGCCTTCGTCTCCCGCAACCCCGCCCTCAACGGGCTGGCGATCCGGTTCGACGTGATGATGGTCGTTCCCGGCCGGTGGCCGCGCCACGTGGCCGACGCCTGGCGGGAGGGCGCATGAAGACGGGTCCGGGCTGGTGGCAGGACTCGTGGCCAGACTCGTGGGTTGTCGCCCCGCATGGTTTATGCTCTATGTCCGCCCTGGCCGCCGTCTTCGCCATGGCCGCGGCCGTCGCTCGCCCTTCCCGGACGCCATGAGAAGAAGAGCCGTGATAAGCCGACTGGAAGCCAAGGATGTCCTGCGCCGCGTCGGGACCCAACAGGACGAGGAAATCGATCTGGCCGAGGCGGCGCTCGCCCTGGCCGCCCTGGAACAGCCCGAGACGGAGCTGGACCGGTACCGCGATCACCTGTCGTTGCTGGCCCGCCAGGTCGCGGAGCTGAACCCGCCCGAGGAGGACAGCCTGGAGGCGCGGGTCGCCGCCCTTCAGGACGTGCTGGTCGCCCGGCACGGCTACGAAGGCGACACGCTGACCTACGACGACATCCAGAACGCCAACATGATGCGGGTGATCGACCGGAAGAAGGGCCTGCCGGTGGCGCTGGGCATCCTGTTCATCCAGTCCGCCCGCGCCCAGGGCTGGAGCATCTTCGGCCTGAATTTTCCCGGACATTTCCTGGTCCGGCTGGAATATGCGGGCGAGCGGATCATCATCGACCCGTTCAACCAGGGCCAGGCCCGCAGCGTCATGGAACTGCGCGACCTGCTGAAGATCGCGGCCGGGGCCGACGCCGAGCTGACGCCGGAATACTACGCGACGGTGGGCAACCGGGACATCCTGCTTCGCCTGCAGAACAACCTGAAGCTACGGTTCCTGAAGGCCGACCGGGTGGACAAGGCGGTCGAGGTGCTGGACGGCATGCTGCTGTTCGCCCCCAACGAGGCGACGCTGTGGCGTGAGTCCGGCCTGCTGAACGCCCATGCCGGGAACCTCGCGGCGGCGGTGGACGCGCTGGAGACCTTCATGGAGCTGGGCGGCAACGATCTTCTCCGCCACCAGACCGCGCTGCTGATCCAGCAGCTCAAGACCCGCCTGAACTGACCCGATCCCAGAGAAACGACCCGCCGCGGAGCCCCCGATGAGTCTCGCCGTCGCCATCCAGATGGACCCGATCGAAGGCATCAACATCGATGCCGACAGCAGCTTCATGATGGCCCTGGAAGCGCAGCGGCGCGGCCATGCGCTGTTCCACTACCTGCCGCAGCATCTCAGCTTCCGCCAGGGCCGCCTGTACGCGCGCGTACGCCCGCTGGAGGTCCGGCGGGAGTACGGCAATCACTTCACCTTCGGCGGGGAGCAGGTGATCGACCTGGCGACCATGGACGTGGTGCTGATGCGCCAGGACCCGCCGTTCGACATGGCTTACATCACGGCGACCCACCTGCTGGAGCATATCCAGGCCGACACGCTGGTGATCAACGACCCCGTGCATGTGCGGAACGCGCCGGAGAAGCTGTTCGTCACCCATTTCCCCGACCTGATGCCGCCGACCCTGATCACCAGCGACAAGGTGGAGATCCTGTCCTTCCGCGAGGAGTTCAAGGACATCATCGTCAAGCCGCTGTTCGGCAACGGCGGGGCCGGCGTCTTCCACCTGAAGCCGGACGACGAGAACCTGGGTTCGCTGCTGGAGATGTTCACCCAGCTCTACCGCGAGCCGGTGATCGTCCAGAAATACCTTCCCGAGATCCGCGAGGGCGACAAGCGGATCATCCTGATCGACGGCGAGCCCGGCGGCGCGGTCAGCCGCATCCCCGTCACCGGGGAGGCGCGGGCCAACTTCCACGCCGGCGGCGGCGCCCGGCAGACGAAGCTGACCACCCGCGAGCGCGACATCTGCGCGGCGATCGGGCCGACCTTGCGCGAGAAGGGGCTGGTCTTCGTCGGGATCGACGTGATCGGCGACTACCTGACCGAGATCAACGTCACCTCGCCGACCGGCATCCAGGAGATCAACCGCCTGGACGGCGTCCAGCTCGAAGTCGGGCTGTGGGACGCCATCGAGACCCGCCACCACGAACGGCACACGGGCAAGCCGGTCTGATTGTCCGCAGATGAACGCAGTTGGACACGGATTTCGATTTGCGTCCAACCGCGGCTGACTTTTCCCGTCACGCCTCGCCGACGAAGCTGCGGTACTTGTCGGCCAGGGCCGCCACGGCGGCGTCGTACAGCCGCTTGCCGTGCTCCGGCCGCGCCAGCCCGGGGTTGGAGCCGATCCGGCCGTCGGGGAAGCGGCGGCGGTAGTCGCGGGCGTCGTAGAACTGGCTGCTGGGCGCCACCGGCGGATCGAGCGGCGCTTCCTTGATGTGGTCGGGATAGAGATACTGCACCACGGACACCTCGCTGGGGGTCGCGTGGCTGCCCTCGGACGAGCCGAACAGTTCCTTGCTCAGGCCGTAGACGCTCTCGTTCTCCCACCAGCTGATCACCCGGCAGCGCACCTCCGGCGCCGAGGCGCCCCGGGCGGCCCGAAGTTCGGCGTAGATCTCGTTGAAGGCGGCGCGCACGGTCGCGATGTTGCCGCCATGGCCGTTGATGAACAGGAAGCGCTCGAACCCGTGCTCGGCCAGCGCCGCGACATAGTCCCGGATGACCAGGACCAGCGTCGAGGGCCGCAGGGTCATGGTGCCGGGGAACTCCATGTGGTGGACGGCCATGCCGACCCCGATCGTCGGCCCGACCAGCGCCCCGGCGGCGGCGCCGACCCCCAGCGCGATCTCCTCCGCGCAGATGGCGTCGGTGCCGATCAGGCCGTTGGGGCCGTGCTGCTCCGTCGAGCCGATGGGGATGATGATCCCCTTCGACGTCTTCAGGTAGGTCTCGACCTCGGGCCAGGTGCTGAGTTGAAGGCGCATGGATGATCCAGGTTGTTTCGGGCCGGGTTGTTCTTCGTGTCAGGTTTGGCGAAGCGTCAGGGCCACGCCGGGATCGCTCTGGAGCGAGCCGGTCAGCGACCAGCGCCCGGCGCGGAACTGGAACGTGTCGAACCGGGCGGTCGGCCGGCCGCTGCCGTGGAGCAGGACGAGCGTGTCGCCATCGGCCCGCCAGCGCACCTCGGTCGGACGCCCGCCCGCGATCGACTGGTCCGGCTTCAGGCGCAACGTCGCGAGGGTTTGGCCCGCGGCATCCTCCAGCGCCCAGTCCCCGGCGCTGAGATCGACCGGGATCGGCAGGGTGCCGGGGGCGGATGCCGGCGGCGGGGGCGCCACCTCCTGGGCGGCGGGGCTGCGAAGGACATAATCCTGGCCGGGGGCGGACGGGTCGTCGCCCCGGATCACCGGGACGCCGCCCTCCGGCGCGAGGGTCGAGAAGCGCACCGAGGTGCGGCCGTCGGCGTCGTAGAAGCTCAGCACGCCGTTCTCCACCGACCAGAACCGCGCCCGCGGATGGACGTCCCCGGCGATGCCGCCTTCGGGCGACAGGGTCACGAGGCCGAACGGCTCGCCGCCGGCCGGCCCGAAGGTCCAGGTGCTGCCGGACAGGTAATCCTGCTCCAGCGCGGCGCTTCCCGAGGCGGACGGCGGTGTTGCCGGCACGGGGGCCGGGGCCGGCTCCTGGGCCGGCTCCTGGTAGGTGCGTTCCTGGAAGGCCGGCTCCTGGAGCGCGGGGGCCGGAGCGGACTGTTCCCCGGCCCCGCCGACGACGCGCAGGCTGCTGACCGGCACCGTGCCGTACTGGCTGGTGAAGGTCACGGTCCAGCCGTTCCCCTGCTGCTGCGATACGCCGGAGATCATGTGGTCGCCGGTATCGTACACCGTCACCGTCCCGGCGATATCGACCGCCAAGCGGTTGGCATGGCCGAAATAGGCGTAGCGGATATCGTTCTGGCCGCCGCTGGAATTGGGCTGGCCCAATTCGGCCGGCCACCAGGACCCGGAATTCCAGCCGCCGAACGATCCGGACAGGCTCGAAGAGGGTTGGGAAGACTGGAATTGGGGCGGCGCCGGCTCCCACAGCCAGCCCTGGTCATTGGCCAGAAGGTTGGACAGCTCGATGCAGATATTGTCGACCCGGGCCTTCAGCGCATTGTTGAACAGGTCGCTGACCATGGTCATGCCGCCCATCATCCATTGGCCGGAGCCGCCGAAGTCGGGATGGCTGAACTGGGCCATGGTGCCGCCGCCGCGCACCAGCGCGTCCAGCATGGTCATCGCGCCGTCGGTGCTGATGCCATGGCGCTGGGCGATCTCGGCGATCTTCGCCTGCCCTTCCGAAGTCAAGTTCCGCATCGCCAGCCTGCCATCCCCGAATGTCGTCAGATCGGCCGATCCGCCGTCCCGGACCGGTACCGTCGCCTCTTACCACGCTGCCAAGTTCCGACAAATGCGATTCGTCCCGCGGGAGCCGTCTCATATGGGGATTGAAGGCGCGGCGGGCGGATATGTTGCCTGCCCGGCAAGCCTGCGGCAATCCGACCGGAGGAGAGTGCCGCCCGAATCCCGTGACGATGCTGGCAAGGTGCGCGTTAACCTCATACAATCGCGTGTGTCGGCAGTCGGGGGGCGTCACGTTGGTTGCGCGGGTCAATACGGTTGCGTTCCAGGGCATCGATGTCCTGCACATCGACGTGCAGGTCCAGGTTTCCGGCGGGGTGGTCGCCTTCACCGTGGTGGGCTTGCCCGACAAGGCGGTCGGCGAGAGCCGGGAGCGGGTGCGCGGCGCCTTCCAGGCGCTGGGCCTGTCGCTGCCGCCCAAGCGCATCACCGTCAACATGGCGCCGGCCGACGTGCAGAAGGAAGGCAGCCACTACGACCTGCCGATCGCGCTGGGGCTGCTGGCCGCCATGGGCGTGCTGCCGGCAGAGGAGATCGCCGGCTATACCGCGCTGGGCGAGCTGGCGTTGGACGGCAGCCTGACCGCCGTCGCGGGGGTGCTGCCGGCGGCCCTCGGCGCACACGACAAGGACCGCGGGCTGATCTGCCCCGCCGCCTGCGGCAGCGAGGCCGCCTGGGCCAACGGGCTGGAGGTGCTGGCGGCGCCGTCCTTGCTGGCGCTGATCAACCATTTCAAGGGAACCCAGGTCCTGGCCCCGCCGCGCCGGTACGTGGAGGAGATCTCGACCAGCATGCCGGACCTGCGCGACGTCAAGGGCCAGGAGACCGCCAAGCGCGCCCTGGAGATCGCGGCGTCGGGGAACCACAACCTGCTGATGGTCGGCCCGCCGGGATCGGGCAAGTCGATGCTGGCCGCCCGCCTGCCCGGCATCCTGCCGCCGCTGGAGCCGAAGGAGGCGCTGGAGGTCTCGATGATCCACAGCGTCGCCGGGCATCTCCAGGGCGGCAGGATCCTGCGCAACAGGCAGTTCCGGGAGCCGCACCAGGGCACCAGCCTGCCGGCCCTGGTCGGCGGCGGCTCGCGCGCCAAGCCGGGGGAGATCAGCCTGGCGCACAAGGGCGTGCTGTTCCTGGACGAACTGCCCGAATTCCCGCGGCAGGTGCTGGAGGCCCTGCGCCAGCCGCTGGAGACCGGGCGCGTCACGATCGCGCGGGCGAACCACCATGTCACGTATCCGGCGCGCTTCCAGCTGATCGCGGCGATGAACCCGTGCCGCTGCGGCTATCTGGGCGATCCGGCCAGGGCCTGCTCCCAGGTGCCCAAATGCGGCGTCCAGTACCAGAGCCGGATCAGCGGTCCCCTGTTCGACCGGATCGACTGCCACGTGGACGTCCCGCCGGTCAGCGCCGCCGACCTCAGCCTGCCGCCCCCGGCGGAGGGCAGCGCCGAGGTGGCCGCCCGGGTGGCGGCCGCCCGTGCCATCCAGGCGGATCGGTTCCGCGTGCCCGGCGAGGAGGATACCGGCCCGCGGACCAACGCCGAGGCTGACGGCGAACTGCTGGAAAAGGTGGCGAGCCCCGACCAGCCCGGCCGCGCCCTGCTGACCGAGGCCGCAGAGCGCATGCGCCTGTCCGCGCGGGGTTATCACCGCGTGCTGCGGGTCGCCCGCACCCTGGCCGACATGGAAGGGAGCACGCCCGTGCGCCGCCTGCACGTCGCCGAGGCGCTCAGCTACCGGCGGATCGTCCCGGGGCGATGAGCCTCGATCCGTTTTTTAGCAACTGAATTTCAGTTGCGGTGTACGCCTAATCCGAATCATGATCACATGACAAGGATCGACAAACTCAAGACGAGCCTTGCGCTCGCGGTTCTGCAAAGGTTGGGATGAGAACCGATGAAAAAGGGTTCCACCGCCGGATCAAGGCGCAAGTTCCGCCATTCGGCGATGGATCACATGAACTGGCTTGACGAGCCCCATGACGGTGAGATGGCGGCCGGGATGGTTCGTCGGCTTCGGGATGATCCGATTGCCCGGGGGTTGCTGTGAGCACACTGAACTACAACGGTTATCAAGGTTCCGTCACGTTCGAGGACGGATCGCTCGTGATCAGGCTGCTCCACATCGATGATGTGATCACTGCCCAGTGCGAGTCGGTGCAGGAGGTGCGGAAGTCGTTCGAGGCGCTTGTGGACGATTACGTCGAGACATGCCGCGAACTGGGCCGCGAACCAAACCGTCCTTTCAAGGGCAGCTTCAATGTGAGGATGTCGCCGGAACTCCATAAGCATATTGCCATGGCTGCGGCCGAGATGGGGGAGTCCCTCAATGCCTGGATCGTCAAGGCGGCCGAGGAACGGTTGTCGGGTTCTCACGTCGGCAGATCGGACGGCGGCAACGTCTTGCCCAGGTTCAGGGCCGGCTGATATCGGGAAGGGGTTGGGAATGCTCCAGATGAACGAGCGTCTTGCCCAGAGCCCCGGTCGCGTCCATCGTGCCACCCCGTCGCCGGATCGGTGGCCGCCGTCGGATTCAGAACGCTACCGAAATGTCACGCGTTCTTGCACCCGATCACCCGGCCCCGGCATTCCGGTTTGCGACCGGGGATCGTTGCCGTATCATGTGAAGATGGCGCCTCCCGGGTGCGGTCCGGTTGGTGATGGGGGAATATCGCGATGCGACCATCGCAGGTTCTGGACAAGCATCGACAGGGCATCCTGGATATCGCCCGCCGGCACGGTGTATCGAATGTACGGGTGTTCGGTTCGGTATCACGGCGTGATGACACGGAAGACAGCGATGTCGATCTTCTGGTCGAGCCGTCGGAAACCACGACGTTGCTGGATCTGGCGCGACTGAAGCGGGAGGCCGAGACCCTGACCGGCGTTCCGTTCGACGTGCGTACGCCACTGTCCCTGTCGCCGCGATTCCGCGCACGGGTGCTGCGGGAGGCGAGGCCGCTGTGACGGGGAATGGGTCCCGAGGGCGACGCCATCATCCTAAAACCTGTCTGGAAGACATGCTCAACGCCGTCCTGGCGATCGTGGAGTACACGGTTGGTATGGATGAGGCCGGGTTCCGGCGGGACGGCAAGACCTGCGACGCGGTGCTGCGACGCCTCGAAGTCCTGGGCGAGGCGGCCGGGCGCTTGATGCGCGCCGGCGTGGAGCCGGATTCTCCGGCCGCAGCGTTGCCGCTGCGAGAGATCTACGACATGCGGAACGCTTTGATCCATGGCTATGACGGCGTTGATCTCGGTGTCGTCTGGCAGACCGTCCAGCGGGACATTCCGGGCCTGCGGCAGGACCTGGAGAGGACGTTGGCAGGCATGGGGCATGGCTGAGGAGGTGCCGTCGCAACGACATGCCCAGGTTCAGGGCCGGCTGAAGCCAGGAGGGAACTGGTCGGCCGGCGCGTCTCTTTGTCATGGAGTGATCGTTCCCGACGGACCGACTTGCGCGGTCGCGGACGGTGTTGCACAGTCGCTGTGATGTCTAATCAGTCTCCGAACCGCGACGGAAGCTCCCCATGGCCGCGACCTTCCAGCACAAGCAGTATTCTCCCGGCGAAGTGATCTTCAGGAAGGGTGAAACCGGTACCTTCCTCTACCTGGTCGAGCGTGGGTCCGTGATCATCTGGGTCGGGGACGAGGCCGACAAGAAGGTCATCGGGGAGGTCGAGACCGGCGGGCTGTTCGGCGAGATGGCGATCCTGGACCGGCAGCCGCGCATGGCGAACGCCAGCGCCGCCAGCGAGACCCAGTTGCTGGAGATGCCGGCCAGCGTACTGCGGCAGGCGATCAACCGGGCCGACCCGCTGGTGGTGCAGCTGATCAACGTGCTGATCAACAATCTCCGCCGGTCGGCGAAGGACTCCGAACCGCAGGTCTGAGGGTGAGCGGACCCGTTCAGGCCGACGTCGTGTTCAGGCTGTTGTCGGCGCCCGTATTTCCGGGGGCGCCGCTGGTCGGCGGGTCCGAGGGATGGTCGGCCGGGGCCTTGCGGTTGGGGTCCTGGTTCTCGCCCGCCGGGTTCTGCCGCGTCTGGTCCTTGTCTTTTTCGGTCGTCATGTCATAGGTCTCCGGTTGCTCGAGGTTAGAACCGGGCCGAGTCGCCGCCGGTTCCCGCCGCGCTTCCGATGAATGCTCTTCCGGAGAAGTATCCATGGTCGCCGCTTCCCTGCTCGCCGCGTTCTGGGCAGCCTTCGTGCTTGCCTTGGTCAGCCCCGGACCGAACTTCGCCGTGCTGCTCGGGACGGCCCTGCAACGGGGGCGCGCCGCCGCGGTCAAGGTCGCGTTCGGGATGGCGATCGGCGAGGCGGTCTGGGGATTCGCGGCCGTGTTCGGCGTGGCCCTGCTGGCGGCCAGGCATCCCTGGATCGGCACCGGCCTGCGGGTCGGCGGCGGGATGTTCCTGCTCTACCTGGCGTTCCTGTCGATCCGTGCGGCACTGCGCCGCACAGAGCCGGAGGCGGAACCGGCGGGGGAGCCGGCGCCGTCCCCCGCCGCCGCCCGAGGCGGCATCGCGCGGGGGTTCGGGCTGATGCTGCTGAACCCGAAGGCCGGCGTCTTCTGGGTTTCGCTGACCAGCGTGTTCCTGACGCCGGAGACGCCCGCCTCCGTCGGCGTGATCGCGGTGGCGGGCGCCGTCCTGCTGTCGCTCGGCTGGCACACCATGCTGGCAGTGGCCCTGTCCGCCGATGCGGTCACCGCCGCGTACCGCCGACTGCGCCGAGGGCTGGAGGCGACGCTGGGCGTCGTCCTTGCAGGGCTGGGGCTGCGCCTGCTCGTCTCGAACTGACGCAACCCCTTTCCCTTTCCCTTTCCCTGCCCCTGCCCCGCTACTCGGCCGGGGCCGGCGGTGCCGATCCTTGGACCGGCGCCGCCTCCCGGCGCTTGCGGGCGAAGCTGCGCATCACCGTGTAGAACACGGGCGTGAAGATCAGCCCGAAGAAGGTGACGCCGAGCATGCCATAGAACACCGCCGTGCCGAGCGATTGGCGCATCTCGGCACCGGCGCCCTCCGCGATCATCAGGGGCACGACGCCCAGGATGAACGCGAAGGAGGTCATCAGGATCGGCCGCAGGCGGGTGCGCGCCGCTTCCACCGCCGCGTCGAACCGGCTCATGCCCTCGTCCTCGGCCTGCTTGGCGAACTCCACGATCAGAATCGCGTTCTTGGCCGCCAGTCCGACCAGCACGACGAACCCGACCTGGGCCAGGATGTCCACCGACATGCCCCGGATCAGCAATCCGGTGACGGCGGCCAGCAGGCACATCGGCACGATCAGGATGACCGAGAAGGGCAGCGTCCAGCTCTCGTACTGGGCGGCCAGCAGCAGGAAGACGAACACCACCGACATGCCGAAGATCAGCAGCCCGCTATCGCCGGCTCCCCGTTCCTGGTAGGCCAGTTCGGTCCACTCGTAGCCGAAGCCGTCGGGCAGCCGCTCCGCCGCGATCCGTTCCATGGCGTCCAGGCCGAAGCCGGTGGAATAGCCCGGCAGGGTGGCGCCCTGGACCTCCGTGGAGGGATAAAGGTTGTAGCGGGTCACCCGGTACGGGCCGGTGGTGTCGCGCAGTTCGGCGACCGAGCCGATCGGCACCATCTCGCCCCGCTCGTTGCGGGTCTTCAGGTTGGCGATGTCGCGCGGGTCGTCGCGGAACGAGCCGTCGGCCTGGGCGGTCACCCGGTAGGTGCGGCCCAGGAAGTTGAACTCGTTGACGAAGGTGGACCCCAGATAGACCTCCAGCGTCTCGAACACCCGGTCGGCCGAGACGCCGAGCATCTGGGCGCGCAGCCGGTCGATGTCGGCGAAGACCTTGGGCGTCGAGGTGTTGAACAGGGAGAAGACGCCGACCAGCCCCGGCGTGCCGTTGGCCGCCTCCACGATCTCCTGCGTCGCCTCCTCCAGGGAGTCGAGGCCGCGGCCCCGCTTGTCCTGGACCATCATCTTGAAGCCGCCGGAATTGCCGATGCCGCGCACCGGCGGCGGCGGGATCGTGATGATGAAGGCGTCCTGGATGCCGGCGAGCCGGCCGGACAGATCCTGCTGGAGCCGGTCGGCGGTCAGGCCCTTGGGCAGCCGCTCCTCGAACGGCTCCATGGCGGCGAAGATGGCGCCAGCGTTGGACGCGTTGGTGAAGGTGGCGCCGTCGAACCCGGCGAACGGCACCGCGTGGGCGATACCCTCCGTCTCCAGGATGATCCTCGTCGCCTCCCGCACCACGGCGTCGGTGCGGGCGAGCGAGGCTCCCGGCGGGAGCTGGATCACGGTGATCAGGTAGCCCTGGTCCTGGTTGGGGATGAAGCCGGTGGGCGCCCGGTCGAACTGCCACCAGGTCGCCCCGACCAGCAGGCCGTAGACCGGCAGCACCAGCAACGGCAGCCGGACCAGCCGGCGGGTCATGCCGCCGTAGCCGCCGGCGAGCCGGTCGAACAGCCGGTTGAAGCCGCGGAAGAAGGCGTTGACCGGCCGCATCAGCGGCGAGGCCCGCTTGTGCTCCTCGTGCCCGTGCGGCTTGAACAGCAGGGCGCAGAGCGCCGGGCTGAGGGTCAGCGACACGAAGCAGGAGATCGCGGTCGCCGCCGCGATCGTGACGGCGAACTGGCGGAAGAACTGGCCGGAGATGCCGGAGACGAAGGCCGCCGGGATGAACACCGCGGTCAGCACCAGCGCGATCGCGATCAGGGCGCCGCCGACCTCGTCCATGGTCCGGTGCGCCGCCTCGCGCGGGGACATTCCCTGCCGGAGGTTGCGCTCGACGTTCTCCACCACCACGATCGCGTCGTCGACCACGATGCCGATCGCCAGGACAAGGCCGAACAGCGACAGGGTGTTGAGCGAGTAGCCCAGCAGGGCCAGCACGGTGAAGGTGCCGACCAGCGACACCGGGATCGCCAGGATCGGGATGATCGAGGCGCGCCAGGTCTGAAGGAACAGGATCACGACGACGACGACCAGAATGACCGCCTCGAAGATCGTCTTGATCACCTCGTTGACCGATTCGGCGATGAATTCGGTCGGGTTGTAAACGATGTCGTACCGGAGGCCCTCGGGGAACGACCGGGACAGCTCGGCCATGGTGGCCTTCAGCCGCTCGGCGGTTTCCAGCGCGTTGGAGCCGGGCCGCTGGAAGATCAGCAGCGGCACGGCCACCCGCTCGTCCAGGTAGCCGTTGGTGCCGTAGTCCTGGGCCGCCAGCTCGACCCGGCCGATGTCGCGCACGCGCGTCACCCGGCCGTCGGGGTCGGTCTTGACGACGATGTTGGAGAACTGCCGGGGATCGACCAGCCGGCCCAGCGTCTCGATGTTGAGCTGGAAGGCGCCCGGCGTCGGCACCGGCGGCTGGTTGAGCACGCCCGACGCCACCTGGACGTTCTGCGAGCGCAGCGCAGCCACCACCTCGCCGGGGGTCAGGTTGCGGCTGGCGATCCGGTCGGGGTCCAGCCAGATCCGCATGGCGTAGTCGCGGGCACCGAACACCTGGACGTCGCCGACGCCGTCCAGCCGGGCCAGCACGTCCTTGACCTGCAATGTCGCGTAGTTGGAGATGTAGAGCTGGTCGCGGGACTCGTCGGGCGAGCTGAGATGGATCACCATCAGCATGTCGGGCGAGTTCTTGCGGACCGTCACGCCAAGCCGCCGGACCTCTTCCGGCAGGCGGGGCTCGGCCACCGCGACCCGGTTCTGGACCAGCACCTGGGCGGTGTCCAGGTCGGTGCCCAGCGCGAAGCTGATGGTCACGACCAGCCGCCCGTCGCCGGTCGACTGCGAGGACATGTAGAGCATGTTCTCGACGCCGTTGATCTCCTGCTCCAGGGGGGCGGCGACCGTGTCGGCGACGACCTCGGCGGAGGCGCCGGGATATGTCGCGTTGACCACGATGGTCGGCGGCGCGATTTCCGGGTACTGGGCGACCGGCAGGCTGAAATAGGCGAAGCCGCCGATCAGGGTGATCAGGATCGACAGGACCGTCGCGAAGATCGGCCGCTCGATGAACAGGTGTGAAAGCTTCAAGGCCTCACCTCCGCCGCCTGGATCTCGCCGGGCTGAGGGGTCACCTTGGAGCCGGGCCGGGCGCGCACGATGCCGCTGATGATGACGCGGTCCTCGGGGTCCAGGCCGGAGCGGATGATCCGCAACCCGTCCTCCATCGGGCCGGGGCGGACCGGCTTGGGCACGACGGTGCCGTCCTCCGCCACGGTCAGCACGATCTTGTTGGACTGGTCGCTGACGATGGCGCTGTCGGGCAGCAGGGTGGCGGTATAGAGCTCCGATCCGGGCAGGCGCAGCCGGCCGAACTGGCCGGGGGTCAGCATCAGGTCGGGGTTGTCGAACACGGCGCGCGCCCGGATCGTGCCGGCGCCGCGGTCCACCTGGTTGTCGATGAAGTCGATGCGGCCGTTCAGCGGCCAGTCGCGCTCGTCGAACAGGCGGGCCTGGACCTGGACGCCGCCGTCGCGCTGCTGGGCCAGAAGCCCGCGGGCGGTGGCGCGCTGATAGGCCAGGAAGTCGCTCTCGCTCATGTCGAAGTCGAAATAGATCGGGTCGAGCGAGACGATGGTGGTCAGCAGCGTCGGCGTCCCGCCGGATCCGCCGGCGATCAGGTTGCCGACGCTGACCTCTCGCTTGCTGATCCGCCCGGCGGAGGGTGCCGTGATGCGGGTGAATTCCAGGTCCAGCTCGGCGGTCCGCAGGGCGGCCTTGGCGACCTCGATGCCGGCGGTGGCGACCCGCGCCTCCTGGATGCGCTCGTCATAGACGCTGCCCGACAGCACGTCGCGCTGGCGGAGCGACGCGGCGCGGGCGAGCTGCTGGTTGGCGAGGTCGAGCCGGGCGTTGGCCTGGGCGAGCTGGGCCTTGGCGGAGGCCACGGCGGCCTCGAACGGCCGGGGATCGATCACGAAGAGCAGGTCGCCCTTCCGGACGAGCTGGCCGTCCTGGAAATGCACCGATTCGAGATAACCGCTGACCCGGGCGCGGATCTCGACGAAATCGACGGCCGAGAACTGGCCGGTGAACTCGTCCCACTCGATCAGTTCGCGGCGCAGCGGCTTGGCGACCGTGACCGGCGGCGGAGGCGTCGCCGCCGTCTGGGCCTGGGCAGGATGGGAAACGCCGACATAGGTATAGGCGCCGCCCGCGACGGCCAGGGCGAGAGCCGCCCCGGCGAGCCAGACGGCGCGGGAATCGGAACGGCGGATAGTGTCTCCAGTCATAATCTGCTCCCTCCTGTGCGGACCGGCCCCTTGTTCTTCGGGAATATCCTTTGGGAATACCGGTATGCGGCCCGCACAACCTTCAAGTGCGTTGCAGTAAGCAGTGCTGTCAGGAATCAGAGAACCCCGGTGATCCGGCGGCACGGGAAAAACCGAGGCCGTCGGTGCGGGATGGAAGCCGAATAAACGCGACCGTGAACTGTTCTGCAGTGCGCCGTATCACATGATGAAGCTTCGAGTACTTTCCGAAATCCCACATGGCAGGTACGGGTATTTGCTCCACCCTATCGAGACTTTCCGTAGATCGGGCGTTCAGTTTACCCATATTGCAAGACAGATTTGTGACAAAGCCGCCTCGACCGTGGCGCCATGGGGCGGCCGGTCCCTATGACTTTCGGCGGAGGCTGTTCCGGTGAAGTATTTCAGGGATCTTCTCTGCTAGTATGCCACGCATCCGGCCTCCGCGCCCAGACGCGCGGAAGCGCCCAAGAATAGACGAGATGGGAGGAGCATTCCTGATGTCACACCGGCAATTCGCCCTGTTCAGGCCGGCCCTGGCCGCCGCGGCCCTGGTGATCGGCGCGACCCTCGCGGCCGCCCCGGCCCGGGCCGAGATCAAGAGCCTGGAGATCATCGCCCCCGCCGCCCCGGGCGGCGGCTGGGACCAGCATGCCCGCACGGTCCAGCAGGTGCTTCAGAACCAGAAGCTGGTCCCGAACGTCCAGGTCGTGAACGTCCCCGGCGCGGGCGGCACCATCGGCTTGGCGCAGTTCGTCACCGGCAGGAAGCGGACGCCGACCCTGCTGGTCGGCGGCCAGATCATGCTGGGGGCGATCATTACCAACAAATCGGCGGTGACGCTCGACCAGGTGACCCCGCTGGCCCGGCTGACCGGCGAATATTCCGCGGTGGTGGTTCCGGTGGACAGCCCGCTGAAGTCGCTCGACGACCTGCTCGCCAAGCTGAAGGCCGAACCCGGATCGGTGTCCTGGGGCGGCGGGTCGGCCGGCGGCAGCGACCAGATCCTGGCCGGGCTGATCGCCAAGGAAGCCGGCGTCGAGCCGTCCAAGGTGAACTATGTCGCGACGGCCGGCGGCGGCGAGGTGCTGGCCGCGGTGCTGGGCGGGCATATCACCACGGCGGTCAGCGGCTACAACGAGTTCGCGCCGCAGATCCAGGCCGGCAAGCTGCGGGCGCTGGCCGTCTCGTCGCCCGAGCGGCTGCCCGGAGTCGACACGCCGACCCTGAAGGAACAGGGCATCGACCTGGAATTCGTCAATTGGCGCGGCATCTTCGCTCCCGGCAACCTGAAGCCTGCGGAGCTGAAGGAGTATGACGCGCTGATGACCAAGGTGACGTCCAGCGCCGAATGGAAGGACCTGGCCAAGCAGCGCGGCTGGATCGACCTTTACCTTCCCTCGGAGAAGTTCGCCGAGTTCCTGAAGACGGAGCGCACCCAGATCGAGGGCACCCTGACCGACCTGGGGCTCGTGAAATAGCATCGGTCCTGCCGGCGGGAAGCCGCTTCCCGCCGGTGGCCCCGTATGGCCGGTGCCCGATCGTCATGACCGTTGACAAAATACATCCGATAGCGGATGTATTGCACCTCTGCACTGATCTACCGGAGGATACGGCCATGCTTGGCATTCTGCGCGCCCTGCTGCGCCTGTGGCGCGAGGCGGGGACGGCGGCGACGCTTCATCACCTGCCCGACCATGTGAAGAAGGACATCGGCTTGATGGCCGAAGATCCCGTTTTGACGCTCGAACGCATCCGAGGTCGGAAGATTTAAGCGCTTGCATCTATCCCGGAGTTCGGCGATAGATGCAAGCGTCCATCCGACGCACCGATACCCGAGGAGACGATCCATGCTCGCCATTCACCGAAGCACCCGCCAAAGCGGATTTTACCGTCAGGCTACCGCCTCGATGAACAAGCCGGCCGGCATGGTCGCCGCGACCGACGCAGTCCTCTTCGAATCCTTGAGATCTCCCGGGTGTCGAGATGCCGATCTACCTGACGCTGAAGCGCGGACCTAAGCTCTATGTGGAATATGCCCGCTGGACCCGGCCCGGCGCCTGGCCCGGCACCTGGATCGAGGTCCGGCGCGAGCGCGGCGAGCTTCTGCTCTGGCTCGGCCGCTGGCACGCGATCTACACACCGGCGCGATGGTCGCCCGGAAAGGCCGGAACATCGCGGGGAGTCCTGAATGGCGGGAGCCGTCCGACATGACGAGATCACCTCGCTGACGCGGGTGCTGGAGGAGTTCCGCAAGCTCGATCCCGACCTGCCGATCCAGTATGCCCTGTCGTTCCTGACCCTGGCGGAGAACGAGGGCATCTCCATGCGGGAGCTGGCGGAACGCCTCGGCATCGCCCAGTCCTCGGCGTCGCGCAACGTCGCGGCGCTGAGCAAATGGCACAGCTTCGGCAAGCCGGGGCTCGACCTCGTCCAGGCGGAGGAGGACCCGCGCGAGCGTCGGCGCAAGATCATCTCCCTGACGCCCAAGGGCCACGCGCTGATCGCGACTCTTCGCGACCTCATGAACCGCGAGGCGCGGCGCGCGAAGTCCGCGTGACCGTGATGATCCCCGCAATCCGCATCGCGGCCGCCTTGGCGACCCTGGTCATCGCGTCCCTCCCCGGCTGGACCGCCCAGGCGGCATCCAAGCCGGAGTTGCGAAGCTTCACGGCGCCCCCGGGCCGCGACGACGGGCGCCCGCGCCCGGACCGCGCGCCCCAGGTCGGCGTCGAACAGCGGTTGCTTCCGCCGCCCGGAGCCTGGGATACTCCGCCCGGGATCGGCGACTCGGCCTTCGCGCTGGCCTGTTCCGCCGGTGAGGCCGCCGCCCTGACGCCGGCGGCGGCGATGCGGCCGGCGGCCCGCTGCCCGGACCCCTTCACCGTGATCGTCGAGCAGCCCTGATCCCCAAGCCCGATCCCGTTCCCAGCCGAAAGCTTCCATCATGATCGACCTGGACCGCGTCAGCGGCCTGATCCGCCGGACGGCGGAAGAGAAGATCCTGCCCCGGTTCCGCAACCTGCGTGCCGGCGACGTCGTCGAGAAGGGGCCGGGCGACCCGGTCACGATCGCCGACACGGAAGCCGAGGAAATGCTGGCCGGCCTGCTGAGCGAAGCCTATCCCGACACGCTGGTGATCGGGGAGGAGCTGGTCTCCCGGGACCCGTCCGCCCTGGACGCGCTGCTCGGGGACAAGCCGGTCTGGGTGATCGATCCGGTCGACGGGACGCTCAATTTCTCCGAGGGGATCCCGGTGTTCGGGACGATCCTGGCCTTTGTGGCCCGCGGCGAGATCCGGGGCGGCTGGCTGCACGACCCGATCAACGACGTCACGGTCGCGGCGGTGCTGGGCGGCGGCGCCTGGTCGGGCGGCCGGCGCCTGGAAGCCGACCGGACGACGCCGCTCTCCCGGGCGGTCGGCTCCGCCTACTGGAACGCCGGGGACTGGCTGGAGCCGGACCCGGCCCTGGCCGCCGCCGGGATCGTCGGGGAGATCCGCAACCATCGCTGCTCGGCGCTGGACTACATCGACCTGGCGCTGGGCCGCCGGCAGTTCGCGCTGTCCCAGGGATCGAAGCCGTGGGACCACGCCGCGGGCGTTCTGATCAGCCGCGAGGTCGGTGGCGCCGCGTCGTTCCTGGACGGTGCCGATTACGACGTCATGCGCCTCGACGGCCGCGTGCTGGCGGCGGCTTCACGGGAAGCCCTGGACGCCATCCGGGCGGTTTTCTGACACCGTTCCGGAACGTCGGCGCGTGCCGTCGGCGTTCGCTTCGCGAAGGTCGACCTACTCCTTCGGCAGCATGCGGCCGAGCCGCTTGCCGCCGAAGATGTGGACGTGCAGGTGGGGCACTTCCTGGTTGGCGTTCTCGCCGATGTTGGCGAGGATACGGTAGCCGTCGCCGGCGAGCCCCTGGTCGCGCGCCACCTTGCCGACCGCCCGGACGAAGGCGGCGATCTCGGCGTCCGAAGCCTTCTCCGAGAAGTCGTCGAACGAGACGTACGGCCCCTTGGGGATCACCAGGATGTGGCTCGGCGTCAGCGGATTGATGTCGTGGAAGGCCAGGGTGTGCTCGTCCTCGTGGACCTTCCTGGACGGGATCTCGCCGCGCAGGATCCTGGCGAACACGTTGTTGGGATCGTAGGCCATCATTTGCCCCCGCTGCCTTGCTTGCGTGATTTCTTCTCGGCGATGCCGCTGATGCCTTCGCGGTCGGCCAGGATGCCGTAGACGGTCTCCGGCTTCACGCCCGTATCGGCCCACAGCACCATCAGATGGTAGAGCAGGTCGGCGGATTCCTCGGCCAGCTTCTGCTTGTCGCCGCGGATCGCCTCGATCACCGCCTCGACCGCCTCCTCGCCCAGCTTCTGGGCGATCTTGGGCGTGCCGCGGGAATAGAGCTTGGCGGTGTAGGAGGTCTCCGGGTCCTGTCCGCGGCGGGACCGAACCGTCTCGTACAGCCGGTCCAGCACGGCGGCGCCGATGCCCTGCCCGCTCATGCCGCGGCCTGCCCGGACTTGGAGGTGTCGCGGATGTCGATGCCGGCCTTCGCCATGTGCGCCTTGGCCTCCCCGATGGAGAAGATGCCGAAATGGAAGATCGAGGCCGCCAGCACCGCCGTCGCGTGGCCGTCGCGGATGCCGGCCACCAGGTGGTCGAGCGTACCGACGCCGCCCGAGGCGATCACGGGGACGCGTACGGCATCGGCGACCGCGCGGGTCAGCTCGATGTCGAAGCCGGACTTGGTGCCGTCGCGGTCCATGGAGGTCAGCAGGATCTCGCCGGCCCCGTACTCCGCCATGCGGCGCGCCCAGTCGACCACGTCGAGGCCGGTGCGGTTCCGCCCGCCGTGGGTGAAGACCTCCCACTTGCCGGGCCCGACCGACTTGGCGTCGACCGCCACCACGACGCACTGGGAACCGAACTTCTCCGCCGCCTCGCGGACGAAGTCGGGCCGGGAGACGGCGGCCGTGTTGATCGAGACCTTGTCGGCCCCGGCCAGCAGCAGCTTGCGGATGTCCTCCACCACGCGAACCCCGCCGCCGACGGTCAGCGGCATGAAGACCTGCTCCGCCGTGCGGCTGACCACGTCGTACAGGGTGTCGCGGGCCTCGACGCTGGCGGTGATGTCGAGGAAGGTCAGCTCGTCCGCCCCCTCGCGGTCATAGAGCCGGGCCTGCTCGACCGGGTCGCCCGCGTCGATCAGGTCCACGAAGTTCACCCCCTTGACCACCCGGCCGTCCTTGACGTCCAGGCAGGGGATCAGGCGCATCTTGAGCATTCAGGCCTCTTCCCCGGCATCGTCGCGATCGCTCTTCAGGGGGGACAACAGCAAGGCCAGCGCCTCGGCCGGGTCGATCCGGCCGTCATAGAGCGCCCGGCCGCAGATGACGCCCTCGATGCCGGTATGCTCGACCTCCTTGAGCGCTTCCAGGTCGGCCATGCTGGAGACGCCGCCCGAGGCGATCACCGGCGTGGTCAGGGCGAAGGCGAGGTCGGCGGTGGCCTCGACATTGACGCCGCCCATGGCGCCGTCGCGGTTGATGTCGGTGTAGATGATCGCGGCGACGCCGGCATCCTCGAAGCGGAGCGCCAGGTCGAGCGCCTTGACGGTGGAGGTCTTGGCCCAGCCCTCGACCGCGACGAAGCCGTCGCGCGCGTCGATGCCGACCGCGACGCGGGACGGGAAGCGCCGGCAGGCTTCGCGCACCAGTTCGGGGTCGCGCACGGCGACGGTGCCCAGGATCACCCGGGTGATGCCGCGCTCCAGCCAGTCCTCGATCGTCTTCAGGTCGCGGATGCCGCCGCCGAGCTGGACCGGCATGGAGACCGCGGACAGCACGCCCTCGACCGCGGCCGCGTTGACCGGACGGCCCTCGAAGGCGCCGTTGAGATCGACCAGGTGGAGCCACTGGAACCCCTGGTCGGCGAAGGACTTCGCCTGGGCTCCGGGGTCGGTGTTGAAGACGGTGGCCTGATCCATTTCGCCCCTGACGAGGCGGACGCAGGCACCATCCTTGAGGTCGATCGCTGGGTACAGAATCATGTCGGCGCTTCGGTAAGGGGCTGGGGGGACGGCAGGTCGGTGGAGGTCAGGTCCTTGTAGAAGAAATGGCCGGCGAGGCTCTGGCCGCGGACGTTGGCATAGAGCGGGTGGGTGCCCCAGCGCCTGAAGCCCAGCGTCTCGTACAGCGCGATCGCCGCCCGCTGGGTCTCCCTCACGTCCAGGTTCAGCACCCGGTAGCCGGCCTCGCGGGCCGCCATCTCGACCGCGCGGACCAGCATGCGGGCGAGGCCGTGGCCCCGCGCCCAGGGCGCCACGAAGGAGGTGGTCAGCTGGGCGGAATGGGCCTGCGCCTCGTTGTTGCGGGGCGGCGCGACGAGCTGGGCCGAGCCCGCCACGACGCCGTCCAGGCGGGCGATGAACAGGTGCCGCTCCGGCACGATCAGGACGCCCTTCCAGTATCGCTCCATCACGTCGCGGGGCGGCGGATCGACCCAGCCGAAGCCGCCGCCGTCGCGGATCGCGAGGTCGGCGGCGTCGCACAGGTCGTGGAGATCCGCGGTGCGGAACTTCGAGACGCGCTCGACGGTCGCGGCGGTGGCCATCTCTTCCATGGCTCAGGGCCGCCAGCGCAGGAAATTGGCGATCAACCGGAGCCCGGCGGCCTGGCTCTTCTCCGGGTGGAACTGGGTCCCGACCAGGTTGTCGCGGCCGATCACCGCCGCGACCGGCCCGCCATAGTCGACGCTCGCCAGCTCGGTCGCGGGGTCGGCGCAGGCGAAGCGGTAGGAATGGACGAAATAGGCATGGTCGCCGTCATGCAGGCCGGCCAGCACCGGGTGGTCCGGCCGCCCGACATGCAGGTCGTTCCAGCCCATGTGGGGGATCTTCAGCGACGGGTCGGCGGGAGAGAGGGCGACGACCTCGCCCCGGATCCAGCCCAGCCCGTCCCAGACCCCGTGCTCGACCCCGCGCTCCGCCATCAGCTGCATGCCGACGCAGATGCCCAGGAAGGGCGTGCCGCGGGTCAGCACGGCCTCCTCCATCGCCTCGACCAGGCCCGGCACCGACCGGATGCCGGCCATGCAGTCGGCGAAGGCGCCGACGCCGGGCAGCACGATGCGGTCGGCCCGGCGCACCGCCTCGGCATCGTCGGTGACGGCGATGGCGGCGCCGACGCCGGCCTCCTGCGCCGCGCGCTCGAAAGCCTTGGCGGCGGACCTGAGATTGCCGGAGCCGTAATCGACGATTGCTACGGTCATATGGTCAAAAATTCCCTGAGCCTTGCGCCCGGCGCCCCGTCAGAGCGTGCCGCCGAGCGTTCCCTTGGTGGACGGCACGGCGTCGGCCTTGCGCGGGTCGATCTCGACCGCGGCGCGCAACGCGCGGGCCAGCGCCTTGAAGCAGCTTTCCACGATATGGTGATTGTTCTCGCCGTACAGGGTCTCGACGTGGAGCGTCACGCCGGCGGCCTGGGCGAAGGCCTGGAACCACTCCTTGAACAGCTCGGTGTCCATGTCCCCCAGCTTGTCGCGGGTGAAATGGACCTTCCAGATCAGGTACGGCCGGTTGGACAGGTCCAGCGCCACGCGGGTCAGCGTCTCGTCCATCGGGACGGTCGCCTCGCCGTAGCGGCTGATGCCCTTGCGGTCGCCCAGCGCCTGCGCGAAGGCGGTGCCGATGGCGATCCCGCTATCCTCGGTCGTGTGGTGGAAGTCGATATGGAGGTCGCCTTCCGCCCGGACCGTCAGGTCGATCAGGCTGTGGCGCGAGAGCTGTTCGAGCATGTGGTCGAGGAAACCGACGCCTGTGGAAATCTTGTACAGGCCGGTCCCGTCAAGGTTCAGCGAAACCTCGATCCGGGTTTCGTTGGTGGCGCGTCGCAGGCTGGCCTGGCGCGCGGATCTGTCGGGCTGTGCGTCCATGGCGGGGTTTTAGCAGGGATGGATGGGCGATGCCAGCGGGGGATGAACCCCCGGTCCGTCTACTTCGTACGCCCTTCCGGACCGCTGCCCGGGGGCGCCGCGACGGTTTTGGCGGACGGCGCGGCAGATTGACCCGTTCACACCGCACACGGGCGTAGGATAAGGGTTGGACCCCTCATGGTCGTGGCGGAAGTAACCCATGGTGCCGAGTCGCTTGTGGATAACTCTGGGGATTGGGTTGTTGGCATCCGCCCTCTCGGGCTGCGGGGTCAATGTCCGCAAGGCCGGGATCGCGGAGCCCCCGACCCCGCCGCCGGAGAGCCGCCGCGTGCCGGTCCGCTTCGGCGAACTGCAGGCCAAGCTGCGGCGCGGCGATGTCATAGGCGGCTATGTCATTGGCTTCACATGCATCGGGCCGTTCGACCCGATCACCTGGACCAGCGGGCGCGCGATGATGGACCGGGCGGAAGTTGCCGACCTGTTCCATGAGGAGATGAGCACCGCCGGCTATGACGTGGCGGGCAATCCGAACCGCCTGTTCGAGGTTGCGGAGGACGAGGAACGGGCCGAACTGGTGGTCTCCGCCCAGATCACCGATGTCAAGATGAATGTCTGCCGCAAGATGGGCTGGTGGCTGGTCCAGTCCGACATCGTCGGGGAGGAGGTCGAGGCCTCGATCAAGGTGGATTGGACCGTCTATTCCCGCCTGGAACGGCGCATGGTGCTGCGGACTTCGACCTGGGGATATCATGCCGGCGGTGCGGCGACCGAGGACGGCAAGGCCCTGGCGATGGAGCAGGCCTTCGCCGGCGCGGTCGCGAACCTGGCGGCCGATCCCGGCTTCGCCGCGGCCGGCTTCGCGGCGCCGGACGCAAGATCGACGATGCCCGCGCTGGAGACCGGCGGCGGGATCGGCAGGGCCGGTCCCGCCGCGGGCATGGCGACCGATGGCGCGGCACGCCTCCAGGCGGTCCGGCTGCCGGCGCTGCCGCCCTTCACCACGCCGATCCAGGACCATGCGGAGGCGGTGACCGGGGCCACCGTGCTGGTCTCGGGCGGGACGGGCCACGGCTCCGGCGTGCTGGTCAGCCGGGACGGGCTGCTGCTGACCAACCACCACGTGGTCGGCGAGGCCGAACGGGTGCGGGTCGTGCTGGCCGACGGCACCGCCGTCGTGGGCAAGGTCGAGCGCCGGCACAAGCCGCGCGACGTGGCCCTGGTCCGGATCGAGGGGCGCGGCCTGCCCGCCCTGCCCGTCCGCACCCGCCCGCTGACCGTCAGCGAGGACATCTACGTGGTGGGAGCGCCCCTGGCGGAGCGGATGCGCGGCACCGTCACCCGCGGCATCGTCAGCGCTCTGCGGCGCGACCGCCTGACCGGGCTCGAGGAGATCCAGGCCGACGCCAGCGTCCAGGGCGGCAACAGCGGCGGGCCGCTGGTCGACGCCCAGGGCAACCTGGCGGGCCTGACCGTGTCGATGCGCACCGTGCCGGGCAGCCAGGCCTCGGCCGGACTGAACTTCTTCATCCCGATCGGCGACGCGCTCGACCGGCTGAGGCTTCAGGTGGGCGGGCCGGAGATCGGGGGGCCGGAGATCGGGGATTGAAGGGATTGGCGGCTCGCCCCACATGGCGGTAGGACATTTGACGGTATTTTTCTGCGATAGGCCCCGACCCCGATGAGTTCCAACGATCCGATCCAATGGCACGGCACCACGATCCTGTGCGTCCGCAAGGGAGGCGAGGTGGTGATCGCCGGTGACGGCCAGGTGTCCATGGGCCAGACCGTGATGAAGTCCAACGCGCGCAAGGTGCGCCGGCTGGCCGGCGGCGACGTGATGGCCGGTTTTGCCGGCGCCACGGCCGACGCCTTCACCCTGTTCGAGCGCCTGGAATCCAAGCTGGAGCAGCATCCCGGCCAGCTCACCCGCGCCTGCGTCGAAATGGCCAAGGACTGGCGGACCGACCGCTACCTGCGCCGGCTGGAGGCAATGATGGCCGTGGCCGACCGCAACGTCAGCCTGGTGCTGACCGGCAACGGCGACGTGCTGGAGCCCGAGGACGGCCTGATCGGCATCGGCTCCGGCGGCAGCTTCGCCCTGGCGGCCGCCCGCGCGCTGGCCGACATCGAGGGACTGGATGCCGAGACGATCGCCCGCAAGGCGATGCGGATCGCCGCCGACATCTGCGTCTATACCAACCATAACGTGATCGTGGAAAAGATGTGATGGCGGAGGAGTTTGAATCACGGCCCGAGAGTCCTATCCTGCCAGCGAACGGCGCCGGCGGCGCTCCTGACGAAGAAAAGCCAATGACCTCCTTCAGCCCCCGCGAGATCGTCTCGGAACTGGACCGCTACATCGTCGGCCAGCATGACGCCAAGCGCGCGGTCGCGATCGCGCTGCGCAACCGCTGGCGCCGGCTCCAGCTGCCGGAAGGCCTGCGGGAGGAGGTCCTGCCCAAGAACATCCTGATGATCGGCCCGACCGGCGTCGGCAAGACCGAGATCGCGCGCCGGCTGGCCAAGCTGGCCCAGGCCCCGTTCCTGAAGGTGGAGGCCACCAAGTTCACCGAGGTGGGCTATGTCGGCCGCGACGTCGAGCAGATCGTCCGCGACCTGGTCGAGATCGCCATCACGATGACCAAGGACAAGCTGCGGAAGGAAGTGGCCTCCAAGGCCGAGCTGCGCGCCGAGGACCGCGTGCTGGACGCCCTCGTCGGCACCAACGCGGCTCCGGAGACGCGCCAGAAGTTCCGCAAGATGCTGCGCGAGGGATCGCTGAACGAGCGCGAGATCGAGATCCAGGTGGCCGACACCGGCGTGCCGGGGATGCCGACCTTCGACGTGCCCGGGATGCCGGGCGCGCAGATGGGCATGCTCAACCTGAACGACATTTTCGGCAAGGCATTCGGCGGCCGTACCAAGACCCGCCGCCTGTCGGTGGCCGAGAGCTACGAAGTGCTGATGGCCGAGGAGTCCGACAAGCTGCTGGATCAGGAGACGGTCGTCGGCGAAGCGATCCAGTCGGTCGAGCAGAACGGCATCGTCTTCCTGGACGAGATCGACAAGATCTCCGCCCGGACCGAGGGCCGCGGCGGTGCCGACGTCAGCCGCGAGGGCGTCCAGCGCGACCTGTTGCCGCTGATCGAGGGCACGTCGGTCGCGACCAAGCACGGCACCGTCAAGACCGACCACATCCTGTTCATCGCGTCGGGCGCGTTCCACGTCTCCAAGCCGTCGGACCTGCTGCCCGAACTGCAGGGCCGCCTGCCGATCCGGGTCGAGCTGAAGGCGCTGACGCGCGAGGACTTCCGCCGCATCCTGACCGAGCCGGAAGCCAGCCTGATCAAGCAGTACAAGGCGCTGCTGAAGACGGAAGAGGTCGATCTGGAATTCGCCGACGACGCGATCGACGAGCTGGCGAGCCTCGCCGCGGAGATCAACACCTCGGTGGAGAACATCGGCGCCCGCCGGCTGCACACCGTGATGGAGCGGCTGCTGGAGGAGATCAGCTTCAACGCCAGCGACCGCGGCGGCCAGACCATCACGATCGACGCCGGCTATGTCCGCACCCAGGTTTCCAACCTGGCGAAGAACGCCGACCTGTCGAAGTTCATCCTGTAGGGGATGCCCCTTAACGATCTGCATCGCGGGGAACGCGATGCAGATCGCTTTCCCCGAGTTGATCGATACACCGATTGATCATCGTCAACATGGATTGAGGGACGGTGCCGTAGTCGTACTGGTCCAGACGGCCCCCAGGAATCGGAAAGACGTAATCGCCGGGCCAGATGAACTCATTCAGGTCCGTGGCAATCACCCAGGACTTTGCCTGATCAAGCCCAAGGTAATCCTTCAGACGACGCGGGATCTCCACCCCGTGCCTTGGATCGCGAGGTTTTACGTGAGTAACGGGAGCCACGGTCACGATCGTATCTCCCAGGCGGTCCTGTACGGCAAGGATGATGACGCACGGACGGCGCTTCTCACCTTGCGTCATCCCGGCCTCGTGTTCGTGGCTCCAAAGAAACTCGTAGCAGATGACCAAGCCGGGATGCGGGCGCGGAAGCGGCATTCGGGGATCAATCGCCCATCAGGTCTTCCGGAGCGGCGAACTCCGGCGGAACGCGGGACTCCCGCAGAGCCTTCCGCTGGTCGTCCGACAGGTCCACGGGCCGCAGATGGCGACGCGACGCCGCCGCGCGAAGGCGCTGGTACTCGGCAAAATCCTCTGGCGACACGAAGTAGCCGGTTGGCTCTCCATGGTTCACCACCTCGATCGGCTCACGGCGGACCATGCGCTGGTAATTGCCGAAATCCTTCTTGAAGAGCGAAGCGCTTGCGGTGATCATGGAAATCCCTTGCAGGTCCTTTTGATCAAAATAATCATTTCTGCCAGCTTCGGCAACATGTCCGGCGCTCCCGCCGCCAAGGGTCAGGGAAGCGGAAGCTGGACCGCGCCTTTCTTCGCGGGGGCGCGCCGGGCCGGACGGCTGGCGAGGAGCTGCGGCAGGGTGACCGGGGCCAGGTTCCAGACATCGACGCCGACGTCGAACTGGCGCAGCATGGGCGCCAAGCGGCCGTGGCTGTGGCCGTGCAGGTTGATCGACTTCCGGTGCATGCCGTTCCAGGTGCGGAAGGCGTAGTGGCACAGCACGAGGTGGGTGCCGTCGACGGTGATCTCGGCATAGGCCGAGACGGTCTCCCAGCCGGCGGACTTGAGCACCGCCGGACCGTCGTTGTTGCCGGTGATCAGGTGCTTGCGGCCGTTCAGTCGCATCAGCAGGTCGTCGACCCGGCGCTCCGTCAGCCGGACCGCGAAATCGCCCAGGTGCCAGACCGTGTCGTCCGGGCCGACCGTCTCGTTCCAGCGCGCGACCATGGCCTCGTCCATGGGACCGGTGGAGTCGAAGGGCCGGCCGTACATGAAGATGACGCGGTGGTCGTTGAAGTGGCTGTCGCTGGTGAAGAAGACGGTCATGAGGTTCCGGAAATCCAGTTCCCGGTCAGGACGCGCCGGCCAGCCACATCGGGTTCTTGAGCTGCTTGAGCAGGGCGCCGTGGGCCTCCAGCTCCGCCTCGGTCGGGGCATGGGGGCGCGGGTCGCGGCGGACGCGCTCGATCCTGACCGGGCCTTCCCCATCGCCGCCGGCGCCGCGCCGGTTGCCGGCGAGCACGAGGTCGGGCTGCCGGCCGCCCTGGAGCTCCAGATAGACTTCGCCCAGGAGCTGGGCGTCGAGCAGCGCGCCGTGGAGCGTGCGGTTGGAATTGTCGATGTTGAAGCGCCGGCACAGCGCGTCCAGGCTGGCGGGGGCGCCGGGGAACTTGCGGCGCGCCATCTGCACGGTGTCGAGCGCGCGGCTCATCGGCAACGTCGGGATGCCGAGCCGCTTCAGCTCGGCATTGATGAACCGCATGTCGAATTCGGCATTGTGGATGACCAGCCGCGAATCGCCGATGAAGTCGAGGAACTGGCCGCAGATCTCGGCGAAGACCGGCTTGTCCCTCAGGAACTCCTCCGACAGGCCATGGACCGCGAAGGCCTCCGGCGGCATGTCGCGCTCCGGATTGATGTAGAGGTGGAGGTACCGGTCGGTCGGGACGAAGTTGATCGCCTCGACGCAGCCGATCTCCACGATGCGGTGGCCGGTCAGGGGATCGAAGCCGGTCGTTTCGGTGTCGAGGACGATTTCACGCATGGAAGTGCTTCACCGTGACGGGACTGTATCTGCGGGGCGGCCAGACGCGGGACCTCCGGCCTGTGACCAATCTGACGATGCGGGCGAGCGCGCGCAAGGTGCGGGTCCGGCCGAGGCCGGTTTCCACCACGAAATCGGCGCGGCGGCGCTTCTCCCGGTCGGGCATCTGGCGCCGCAGGATGCCGGCCAGCTTCTCAGCCGTCATGCCGGGCCGGGCGAGCACGCGGGCGCGCTGGATCGCGGGCGGCGCCGTGACGCAGACGACGGCATCGACCCGCCGCTCGCCGCCGGTCTCGAACAGCAAGGGAATGTCCAGCACGGCCACGGGGTCGCGCCGGGCGGCGCATCGCGCGAGGAAGCGGCGCTGGGAGCGCTGGACCAGAGGGTGCAGGATCCCCTCCAGCCGGCGCAGCGCCTGGGCATCGCGGAACACCACGGCGCCGAGAGCCTGGCGGTCGACCGCGCCGTCGCGCACCGTGCCGGGGAATTGCCGTTCGATCAGGGGCACGGCGCCGCCGCCCCGGCCCAGCAGGCGGTGGACCGTGGCGTCGGAATCATGGACCGGGACGCCCAGCCGCTTCAGCATCCGCGCCGCCGTGCTCTTGCCCATGCCGATCGAGCCGGTCAGGCCCAGGACGATCATGGCCACCCGGGCATCAGAGGCCTTCCAGGACGAACCGGCGCAGTTCCGGCGTGACTTCGGGTACCCGGCCGAACCAAGCCTCGAAGCCGGGGCGGGCCTGGTGGAGCAGCATGCCCAGCCCGTTCACCACGGGATTGCCGCGCTCCAGCGCCGCCTTCAATAGCGGGGTGTGGAGGGGGGTATAGACGATGTCGGTCACCAGCGCCGCCGGCGGGAGCCGGTCGAGGTCCAGGTCGAGCGCCGGCTGGCCGCCCATGCCCTGGGTGGTCGTGTTGACCACCAGCGCGGCCTCGGCCAGGGCGAAGGCGCGTTCCTCCCACGGCAGCACCCGGATCGGTCCGCCCAGCTCGGACGCCAGGGTCTCGGCGCGGCCGCGGGTCCGGTTCAGCAGGCGGATCTCCGGGGCGCCCGCGTCGGCCAGGGCCACCAGGATCGCGCGGGCGGCGCCGCCGGCGCCCAGCACCACGGCCGGGCCGGCATCGGCCCGCCAGTCCGGCCGGTCGGCGCGCAGGTTCTCCATGAAGCCGAAACCGTCGGTGTTGCGGCCCTCGATCGTGCCGTCATCCGCCACCACCAGCGTGTTCACGGCCCCGATGCGGCGCGCCACCGGATCGACCCGGTCGCAGGCCGCGATCACCGCCTCCTTGTGGGGCACGGTCACGTTGGCGCCGCGCAGGCCCAGGGCCGGCAGGGCGCGGACGGCCTCGGCGATGCGATCGGGCGGAACGGCCAGGGGAATGTAGGCGCCGTCGATGCCGTAGCGGTCGAGCCACCAGCCATGGAGCCGGGGCGAGCGGGAATGGCCGACCGGCCAGCCCATCACGCCGGCGACCATCGCCTTCGCTGTCAGGATCATGATGCCAGGATTCGCCTCTGTCTCAGATAGTCCAGCACCGGCAGCAGCGGCATGCCGAGGATGGTGAAGTAGTCGCCCTCGATGCGGTTGAAGAGCTGGCTTCCCAGCCCCTCCAGCTGATAGGCGCCGACCGAGGTCAGCACGGCGTCGCCCATCGCGTCAAGATAGCGGTCGATGAACGCGTCGCTGAAGTCGCGCATGGTGAGCGTGGCGACGTCCACATGGTGCCACTGGCGCTGGCCGTTCATCAGGGCCACCACGCCGGACACCAGCCGGTGCTTCCGGCCGCGCAGCGCCTGGAGGTGGGCCTTGGCCTCCGCCCGGTCCGCCGGCTTGTCGAACCAGGCGCCGTCGCATTCCAGCATCTGGTCCGCCCCCAGCACGAGGACGCCGGGGTAGCGCGAGGATATGCGCTTGCCCTTCAGCTCGGCCAGGGCCTCCGCGACCTCCTCCGCCTTCAGGCCGGCGACACGGAAGCTGTGCTTGATCTCCTCCTCGTCCACCGCGGCGGCCTCGGCGACGACGGCGACCCCGGCCCGTTCCAGCATGGTCCGGCGGGCCTTGGAGGCGGAGGCGAGGATGACGGGATTCTCCGATAGGGACACCGGATGCTCCGTCATGACTTCCCGCTCTCCAGGGCGGCGCGGGCGGCGGGCGAGCCGGTCTGGCGCCGGGCCAGCAGCATCATGATCTCGGCCGCCGTCTCCTCGATCGAGCGGCGGGTCACGTCGATCACCGCCCAGCCATGGCGGCTGTAGAGCCGGCGGGCCTCGGCGACCTCCTGGCGGACCACCTCCGGGTCGACATAGTCGGTGTCCTCGCCCTGGTTCAGCAGCCGCAACCGGTTGCGGCGGATCTGGATCAGGCGGTCGGGGTCCTTGGTCAGCCCCACGATCAGCGGCCGGGTGACCTGGGACAGCTCGGGCGGCAGGGGGCAGCCTGGCACGAACGGCACGTTGGCCGCCTTGATGCCGCGGTTGGCCAGGTAGATGCAGGTCGGCGTCTTGGAGGTGCGCGAGACGCCCATCAGGATCACGTCGGCCTCGTGCAGGTCCCAGGTGCTCTGGCCGTCGTCGTGGGCCAGCGCGAAGTCCATGGCGTCCATCCGGCCGAAATACTCGGCGTCCAGCATGTGCTGGCGGCCCGGCTGGCTCTGGCTCTCCAGCCCGAGATACGCGGCCAGCGCGTTGATCAGCGGGTCGAGCACGGGGATGCAGGGCACCTGGAGCTCGCGGCAGGTCTCCTGCAGGCGGCGGCGCAGCTTCTCGTCGACCAGGGTGAACATCACGAGGCCGGGATTATCCTTGATCCCCTCGATGACCATCTCGAGCTGCCGCGTCGTCCGGACCAGGTTCCAGAAATGCTCGATCGGCTGGACCTGGTCGAACTGGGCCACGCAGGCGCGCGCGACGCTGTTGATCGTCTCTCCCGTCGCGTCGGACACCAGATGCAGGTGGAACTGCTTCAGACTTGAGTTCATGCCAAAGGTCAGCCTGTGTATATCTCGATGATTACCGGGGATAAGTCGGCCTTTTTCCGGGACAATGCCTGATGGCGTCCGCTTGGTGATCGTAATGCCCCGGAATGCCGGTGACCTGCCCCCGCTGCGGATAATTACATGGGTCGCTGTGAGAGTCGCGAACAGCTCTCCATTCGGTGCATGTTATCCCCATGACTCCCAGAGTTGTTGAGTCTATAGCATTGCCGGTGGAATCGCTCAAACGATCCGGGGAGAGGCCCACAAATCCTGGTGACCTTCCCACAGCCTGTGGATCATTATGGGGATGAAATCTAATCACCGGTTTCCACAGGGATCATCCACAGCCACCCTTCTTCTATAAAAAGAATCAGGATAGAAGAGGGTCTTGGCCTTGAGTGGGGATAAGGCTATCCGAGCCGCCCGCCCCGCCTTCTTTCGGAATGGAATTTCGCACCTTGGAAAGCTCGCAGAAGTTGTTCATCCGCGCCTTGAACGGGGAGACCCTGGCAAGGCCCCCGTTCTGGTTGATGCGTCAGGCCGGCCGGTATCTTCCGGAATACCGGGCGACGCGGGCGCAGGCGGGCAGCTTCCTGGACCTGTGCTTCGCGCCCGAGCTGGCGGTCGAGGTGACCCTGCAGCCGCTCCGCCGCTACGGCATGGACGCCGCGATCCTGTTCTCCGACATCCTGGTGGTGCCGCACGCGCTGGGGCAGAAGCTGGACTATGTGGAAGGCGAAGGGCCGCAGCTCGACCCGATCCGGGAAGCCGCCGGCCTGAACCGGCTGTCGACCGATGCCTTCCACGAGCGGCTGGCCCCCGTCTACGAGACGGTGCGGCGGCTCTCGACCGCGATTCCGGACACGACGGCGCTGATCGGATTCGCGGGATCGCCCTGGACGGTCGCCTGCTACATGGTCGAGGGCGGCGGCTCGAAGGAATACGCCCATGTCAAGCGGTTCGCCTACGGGGATCCGCAGGGTTTCCAGGCCCTGATCGACCTGCTGGTGCGGACGACGGCGGATTATCTCTCGGCCCAGATCCATGCCGGGGCCGAGGCGGTCCAGGTGTTCGACAGCTGGGCCGGCGTGCTGCCGGCGCCGGAGTTCCGCAAATGGGTGATCGAGCCGACCAGGCGGCTGGTCGAGTTGCTGAACGCCCAGCATCCCGGCGTCCCGGTGATCGGGTTCCCGCGCGGCGCCGGCGCGATGTACCGGGAATACGCCGAGACGACCGGCGTCACGGCGCTGGGGCTCGACACCACGGTGCCGCCGGAATGGGCGGCGTCCGAGCTTCAGACGAAGCTGCCGGTGCAGGGCAACCTGGATCCGATCATGGTGGTGGCGGGCGGCGACGCGATGCGCGAGGCCGCGGCCGGCATCCTGCGCAGCCTGTCCGGCGGTCCGTTCGTCTTCAATCTCGGCCACGGCGTGGTCCAGACGACGCCGCCCGAGCATGTCGGACAGCTTGCCGCACTGGTCAAATCCTGGCCCGATCTAGGTCAAGGCTGATCGAAATCATGCCCGGCCCCATTGGGGACTGGACAAATCAACCGGATGCAACCAGCTTCACCACCATGCCGAACCAGAAAATCGCTGTCGTCCTGTTCAACCTGGGTGGACCCGACAGCCCCGAAGCCGTCCGACCGTTCCTGTTCAACCTGTTCAACGATCCGGCGATCATCCGGATCCCGGGGTTGTTCCGGACGCCGCTCGCCCATCTGCTGGCCAAGCGGCGTGCCAAGCCGGCGGGCGAGATCTACGAGATCCTGGGCGGCAAGTCGCCTCTTCTGGAGAATACCCAGGCGCAGGCCCGCGCGATCGAATCGGCGCTGGCCGACATGGGCGAGGTCAAGGCCTTCATCGCGATGCGCTACTGGCACCCGATGAGCGACGAGACCGCCGACCAGGTGCGCCGGTTCGACCCGGACCGGATCGTGCTGCTGCCGCTTTATCCCCAGTTTTCCACCACGACCACGGCCTCGTCCGAGAAGATGTGGTTCCAGGCGGCCAAGACGGCCGGCCTCGACAAGCCGACGGTCACGGTGTGCTGCTACCCGACCGAGCCCGGCTTCATCAATGCTGCCGCCCGGCTGATCCGCGGCGGGGTGGAGGAGGCCGCGGCCCACGGCAAGCCGCGGGTGCTGTTCTCGTCCCACGGGTTGCCGAAGAAGGTCGTCAAGGGCGGCGACCCCTACCAGTGGCAGTGCGAGCGCACGGCCGAGGCGATCGTCCAGGAGCTGGGCATGCCCGGCCTGGACTGGGTGAGCTGCTACCAGAGCCGCGTCGGCCCGCTGGAATGGATCGGCCCCTCGACCGATTCGGAGATCGAGCGGGCGGGCGTCGACAAGGTGCCGCTGGTGGTGGTCCCGATCGCCTTCGTGTCCGAGCATTCGGAGACGCTGGTCGAGATCGAGGTCGAGTACCGCGAGCTGGCCCACGAGAAGGGCGTGCCCCATTTCGTCCGGGTGCCGACCGTCGGCGTCGAGGACAGCTTCATCCAGGGCCTCGCCGGGCTGGTGCGCCGCGCGCTGGCCGGCGAGGTGGCGATGTGCTCCCAGGCCGGCGGCCGGATCTGCCCGGACGGCTTCCAGGGCTGCCCGCAGCGTGCCCGCCAGCAGACCAACCGGCAGCCTTCCGCCGGCGGGCAGCAGGCCAAGCGCCCCCTGGCGGCCGAGTGAGGACCGGGGATTGCTCTACGATTGGGTGAAGGCGCTCCACGTCATCAGCATCATCGCGTGGATGGCGGGGCTGCTGTATCTGCCGCGGCTGTTCGTCTACCACTGCGAGGCCCCCGCCGGATCGGCCACGTCGGAGACGCTGAAGGTGATGGAGCGCAGGCTGCTGCGCGCCATCATGAACCCGGCGATGATCGCCTCCTACGTGTTCGGCATCTGGCTGCTGGTGCTGAACCCGGGCTGGTTCGAGATGGGCTGGATCCACGCCAAGCTGGCCTTCGTGGTGGGCCTGACCGCGATCCACATGATGATGGCGGGCTGGCGCCGGAAGTTCGCCGAGGACCGCAACGAGCGGCCACAGCGTTTCTTCCGCATCATGAACGAGGTGCCGACCCTGCTGATGATCGGCATCGTGATCTTCGTGATCGTCAAGCCGTTCTGACGCGGGGCGCGGATACCGACCGTTGATTCCGACGAGGGATACCGGGGTCAGACCACCATTTCCCAAAGGCTTCGCCGAACGGCAACCATCGAGGGAAATGGTGGTCTGACCCCGGTATCCCGCCGCTACCTTCTCCCCCGCCGCATGAACCGCCGCGCCACGGCCTTCTCCGCCTCGATGATCAGGAAGGTGGCGAGGCCGAAGCCGGCGAGGATCAGCCAGTCGATCCCGGCGATCGCCGCGGTGCCGAACAGGTCCTGCATCAGCGGGACGTAGGTGAAGGCGAGCTGGAGCGCCAGGCACAGCGCGATGGAGATCAGCACCGGCCGGCTGCCGAGGATGCCCCGTGCGGACAGCACCGGGTTCATGATGGCCCTGGCATTCCACAGGTAGAAGATCTCGCCGACCACCAGCGCGTTGACCGCGACCGTGCGGGCCTTCTCCAGCGGCGCGCCCGAGGATTGCATCCACAGGAACAGGCCGAAGGCGGGTATCACCAGCAGCACCATGACGAACAGGATCCGCCAGACCATGTAGCCGGTCAGGATGCCCTCGGCAGCACTGCGCGGCGGCCGGCGCATGATGTCGGGCTCGCTCGGCTCGAAAGCCAGCGCCAAGCCCAGGGTCACGGCGCTGATCATGTTGACCCACAGGATCTGCACCGGGGTGATCGGGAGCATGGTGCCGGCCAGGATCGCCGCCAGGATGATCATCGCCTGCGCCGCGTTGGTCGGCAGCAGGAACAGGATGGTCTTGCGCAGGTTGTCGTAGACCGTCCGCCCCTCGGCCACAGCGCGGGCGATCGAGGCGAAATTGTCGTCGGCCAGCACCATGGCCGCCGCCTCCTTCGCGGCCTCCGTCCCCTTCTGGCCCATGGCGATCCCGACATCCGCCCGCTTCAGCGCCGGCGCGTCGTTCACCCCGTCCCCGGTCATGGCGATGGTGGCGCCGTCGGCCTGGAGCGCCTCGACCAGCCGCAGCTTGTGCTCGGGCGTGGTGCGGGCGAAGATGTCGGTGGTGCGCGCCGCCTCCAGCAGGCCGCGCCCGTCGAGCCGGTCGAGGTCGCGGCCGGTCAGCACCGGGGTTCCGCCCAGGCCGAAGGCGGCGCCGATCGCCCCTGCCGTGACCGCATGGTCGCCGGTGATCATCTTGACCCGGATGCCGGCGTCGGCGCAGGCCTTGACCGCCTCGATCGCCTCCTCGCGCGGGGGATCGATCAGGCCGACCAGCCCCAGCAGCGTCAGGCCGCATGTTACGTCGGCGAACTCCACCGTCCCCTGATCGGCGCCGGCGTCCCGGACCGCGATCCCCAGCACCCGCTGGCCGCTTGCCGCCATGGCCTCGATCCGGCGGTGCCACTCGGCGGCGTCGAGCGGCGCGTCGCCGTCGGGCCGGCGTTCCGCCGATGCCATCTCGATGATCCGCTCCGGCGCTCCCTTGACGTAGATCCGGGCGCCGCCGCTGCCGCGGTGGAGCGTCGCCATGAACTTGTGGTCCGATTCGAATGGGATGACGTCAACCCTGGGCCAGTCCCGGCCGGTTCCGGCCTGGTCGAGCCCGGCCTTCAGCGCCAGGGTCACCAGCGCGCCGTCGGTCGGATCGCCTTCCAGGTGCCACTCCCCGTCCCGCTCGGACACCGAGGCGTCGTTGCACAGCAGGGCGGCGCGCGCGATCTCCGCCAGGACGGGATCGGCCGCCGGGTCCGCCGGGGAATCCGCCGCCCGGCCGTCGGGCGTGAATCCGCCGGACGGCTCGTAGCCGATGCCGTCCACGTCGTAGGCGGCGCCGGATGTCACGACGCGGCGGACCGTCAGCTCGTTCCGGGTCAGGGTCCCGGTCTTGTCGGAGCAGATGACGCTGACCGCTCCCAGCGTCTCGACCGCCGGCAGGCGCCGGATGATGGCGTTGCGCCGGGCCATGCGGGTGACCCCGATGGCGAGCGTGATGGTCATGACCGCCGGGAGCCCTTCCGGGATCGCCGCGACCGCGAGGCCGACCGCCGCCATGAACATGTCGTCCATGGCGAAGCCCTGGAGCCAGACACCGACCGCGAAGGCGAGGGCGGCCAGCGCCAGGATCCCCACGGTGAGCCACCGGCCGAATGCGGCCATCTGGGCCAGCAGCGGCGTCGTCAGGGTCTCGACCCCGGCGATCATGGTGCTGATCCGGCCGATCTCGGTCTGGTCGCCGGTGCCGACCACCAGCCCGGTCCCCTGCCCCGTGGTCACCAGCGTCCCGGAAAAGGCGGCCGGGGTGCGGTCGCCCAGGGCGGCGTCAGGGGCCACCGGATCGACCGACTTGGAGACCGGCACCGATTCGCCGGTCAGCGCCGATTCCTGGATCTGGAGGTTGCGCGCGGCGATCAGGCGCAGGTCCGCCGGCACCTTGTCGCCCGAGGCGAGCTGGACCAGGTCGCCGGGCACCAGCTCCTCCGCGGGGATGGTCCGGCGCCGGCCGTCGCGGATCACGGCGGCGTTCGGCGACAGCATGTCGCGGATGGCGTCCAGCGCCTGTTCCGCCTTGCCCTCCTGGATGAAGCCGATCAGGGCGTTGATCACCACCACGCCGACGATGACCGCGGCGTCGACCAGCTCGCCCAGGGCGGCGCTCATGGCGGCCGCCGCCAGCAGCACATAGATCAGCACGTTGTTGAACTGGACCAGGAAGCGCACCAGGGCGCTTCGCCGGGGAGGAGGCGTCAGCCGGTTCGGCCCATGCCGGGCGAGCCGGGCGGCGGCCTCCTCGGCGCTCAGCCCCTGCTCGCCCGTGCCGAACCGGCGGAGCGCGTCCGGAGCGCCGACCGCATGCCAGGCCTCCGGCGCGTCGGAGGAGCCGGTACCGCCAGGATCCGGTGCCGAATGCGGCCGCGGCCGGGTATCGACGGTCATGATGTCCTCCACGGTTGTTGGCTCTCTGCCTGAGTTGGTTTCGGCAGTCGGGATCACGAGCGCAATCGTGCGTCATCAACCGTCTCAGCGACAACCCGTCGCAGTGGCTGCCGCAGTGGCCGGCCCGGAAGGACGGCGCCTATCAGCGGATATAGAGCTTCGGTACAGTTCCGGTTTCGTTTGACTTGTCAATCCGGTTCGTATAACCATATCCCCATCAGAAGGCCCAATCCCGAGAATCCCTAAATATTCTCGAGCGTCCCGCCCGGGGATGCTCCGACGGCCGATAGCCTCATCTCTGCCGCGCTGCCCAAGCAACTGCGCCCGGCATTCAACTGCCGCTCCCGTCCCCCACAGGCTCCCGATGAACCTCCAAGAGTTGAAATGTAAGACGCCTGCCGAGTTACTGGCGTTCGCCGAAGAATTACAGATCGAGAACGCCAGCACCTTGCGCAAGCAAGACATGATGTTCGCCATCCTGAAGCAGCTCGCCGACAACGAGGTACCGATCTTCGGGGACGGCGTGCTGGAGATCCTCCAGGACGGCTTCGGATTCCTGCGCTCGCCGGAGTCCAACTACTTGCCTGGTCCGGACGACATCTATGTCAGCCCGAGCCAGGTGCGCCGCTTCGGCCTGCGCACCGGCGACACCGTCGAGGGACAGATCCGGGCGCCGAAGGACGGGGAGCGCTATTTCGCGCTGCTCAAGGTCAACACGATCAATTTCGACAGCCCGGACAAGGTCCGGCACCGGATCAACTTCGACAACCTGACCCCGCTCTACCCGGAAGAGCGGCTGAACATGGAAATCGAGGATCCGACCAAGAAGAACTTCACCGGCCGGATCATCGACCTGGTCGTCCCGCTGGGCAAGGGCCAGCGCGCGCTGGTGGTGGCGCCGCCTCGCACCGGCAAGACGGTGATGCTCCAGAACATCGCCCATTCGATCGCCCAGAATCATCCCGAAGTCTACCTGATCGTCCTGCTGATCGACGAGCGGCCGGAGGAAGTGACCGACATGGCGCGCAGCGTGCGCGGCGAGGTCGTCAGCTCCACCTTCGACGAGCCGGCGGCCCGCCACGTCCAGGTCGCCGAGATGGTGATCGAGAAGGCCAAGCGGCTGGTCGAGCACAAGCGCGACGTGGTGATCCTTCTGGACAGCATCACCCGCCTGGCGCGCGCCTACAACACGGTCGTCCCCAGCTCCGGCAAGGTGCTGACCGGCGGCGTCGACGCCAACGCCCTGCAGCGCCCGAAGCGCTTCTTCGGCGCCGCCCGAAACATCGAGGAAGGCGGCTCGCTGACCATCATCGCGACCGCGCTGATCGATACCGGGTCGCGCATGGACGAGGTGATCTTCGAGGAGTTCAAGGGCACCGGCAATTCCGAGATCATCCTGGACCGCAAGATCAGCGACAAGCGCACCTTCCCGGCGATCGACATCACCAAGTCGGGCACCCGGAAGGAAGAGCTGCTGGTCGACAAGGCGACGATTTCCAAGATGTGGGTGCTGCGCCGCATCCTGATGCCCATGGGCGTCACGGACTCGGTCGACTTCCTGCTGGACAAGCTGAAGCACACCAAGAGCAATTCCGAGTTCTTCGACTCGATGAACCAGTAGGCCGCTCCCGGCGGACATGAAAAAGGCCTTTGCTTCCTCCTCGCGGAGAGAGGCAAAGGCCTTTTTCATGTCGTGCGGGAGGGGCGGCGTCGCGCCGTCCCTCTCGGTAGGGAAACGGTCGTCAGGCCGTCGTCGGCTGCTGCGGGGCGGTCTGGCGGCGGTAGAGGTCGGTGAAGTCGATCGGGTTGATCATCAGCGGCGGGTAGCCGCCGTCGCGGGTCGCGTCGGCGACGATCGCCCGGGCGAACGGGAACAGCAGGCGCGGACCCTCGATGAGCAGCACCGGCCGGATATGCTCGTCGGCGAGGCCCTGGAGGGTGAACAGGCCGGCATAGGACAGTTCGACCAGGAACGCGGTGTTCTCGCCGACCTTGGCCTCGCAGCGCATCTCCAGGACGACCTCGTAGAGCGTCTCGCCGACCTGCTGGCTGCGGACGTCGACGCCGACCGAGACCTGGGGAGCCGGCTGGCCGGGCAGCAGGGTCTGCGGGGCGTTGGGGTTCTCGAACGAGAAGTCCTTGACGTACTGGGCGTTGATGACGATCGGCAGGGCGGTGGGGCGGCTCTGGCCGGCGCCGGACTGGTCGGTCATGGTGATCTCCTGGTGAGCGCGTGGATTTGGCGCATGCGCGGTTCGTATCGGTTCTGCGCTTCTGGTGCTGTGGCTAGCACGGAATCACGGGGCACGGCAATGAACGGGTGCCGTCAGGACGCGGCCCCGGGGAGGCCCGGACGCGGCGCCCCGCGGGGGTCGAACTCCACGATGGCGCAGTTCGTCACCTCCTCCCCCGTGAGGGCGCGGATGAAGCCCCAATGGCTGACGACGCCGACGTGCCGCTGGTCTTTCATCCCGGCGGCGATGGCGCGGAATTCGGCCGCGCGCATCATCACGCCGTCCTCGTTCTCCTCCTGGTCGGGCCACCAGATCTCCGGCACGTGGTCGAACGCCAGGTATGGCCACTGCTTCTCCAGTTCGGAGCGAGGCGTCCCGATGTCGCACATGAAATGGGCGTGCTCGCCCAGGATGGGCTGGACCTCGATCGGCAGCTCCAGCACCTCGGCGATGATCGAGGCGGTCTGGAGCGCCCGGGTGTAGGGGCTCGCCAGCAGGCGCTTGAGCCCCCGGTCGGACAGCTGGGCCGCGGTGGCCAGCGCCTGGGCGCGGCCGGTCTCGGTCAGGCCGGGGTCGATCAGTCCGGGATCGACCCGCTGGACCGCGAAGGCGGCGTTGAATTCGGACTGTCCGTGTCGGATCAGAAGCATGATGGGATGTTACCGGTCATGGGGAGGGCGCCACCGGCTGTCGGGCGGGGGGCTGTCGGGCGGCGGAAGGTCGGTCCGGTCCGGGGGACCGGGCGTGACATCGGTGAACTCCCCCTCGATCACGCCGGGCGGCGGCCTGCTGGTCCTGCGGGCAAAGGGATCGTCGGGATTCACCTCCGCTCCGTCGACGAACACGCGCATGCCGCCGCGCTTGCCCAGCATGCCGATCAGGCGGCGGCGGAGAAAACCCCGGAAGGCCGGGATGAAAAGCAGGGCGCCGAGCGTATCCGTCACGAAGCCCGGCGTCAGCAGGAGCACTCCCGCGGCGACCAGGCAGAAACCGTCGAACACCTCGGCGACCGGCAGTTCGTTGCGGGCCAGGCTCTCCTGGGCCCGACGGGCGACCGCGAAGCCTTGCACGCGCAGCAACGCCGCCCCGGCGAAGGCCGTCAGGAGGATCAGGGCAAGGGTCGGCCACAAGCCGATCAAGCCGCCCACCTGGATGAACACGGCGATTTCTATGATCGGAAGGATGATGAATGCGAGTAGGATGTACATGCGTGTCCTTGCTCTTTCCCCGGTAACGGCCTATCTACGAAAAGAGGCGTTTGTCGAAACCGGTACGGGGATTACCGGTACAGGGATTCGGCTGACACCGTACACATACGCTCTTCACGCGGTACAGTTAATACGCGCCCGGCTGACGGTCTAGGGCGAACCGACCAGGACATGTTCAATGGGCGAGGGGTTTTATTTCATCGATATCCTGATTTTCGCCATGATCGCAGCCTTTCTCGTGTATCGGCTGCGCGGCGTTTTGGGCCGGCGTCACGGTGAGGAGCGCCAGCGACCCAACCCGTATACTCCGCGGCCTGGCCAGGAGGGTGGAGACAACGTCGTGACGCTGCCGGATCGCGGGCGCCTGCCCGTCGACCTGCCGCCGCCGGCTCCCGACGAGCCCTACTCGCTCGCGGCCGGCATCGCGCAGATCCAGGCCAACGATCCGACCTTCGACGAGAAGAATTTCGTCCAGGGTGCCCGCGCCGCGTTCGAGATGATCGTCACCGCCTTCGCGCAGGGCGACACGCCGACGCTTCGGCCGCTGCTGAGCGACGACGTCTACGACAATTTCGCCGCCGCGATCCGCAACCGGCAGGCCGCCGGCGAGACGCTGGAGACCCAGGTGATCGGCATCCGCGACTCGGACGTGATCGAGGCCCGCATGGAAGGCCGGACCGCCTTCGTCACGATCAAGTTCGTCAGCGACCAGGTCAACATCACGCGCGACAAGGCGGGCGAGGTGATCGACGGCGATCCCGAACAGCCGCTGGAGGTCGTGGACATCTGGACTTTCGCGCGCAACACCCGCTCGCGGAATCCGAACTGGACCCTGATCGAGACCCGCGTTCCGAACTGACGGGCCATGGGGCCGATTGGGTAGATGCTTTCCCGCTTCATGAAGACCGGCACCGCGTTCGCAGCGCTGCCGGCCGCCTTCCTGGCGTTCCTCCTCGCAGCCTGCGCGCCGGAGGCGCCGAAGGAGGCCGAGACCGTCCCGCCCAAGCTGACGCTGACCCCGGCGCGGTTCGAGGATCTGCCGGGCTGGCGGACCGATACCCAGGCCGACGCGCTCGACGCCTTCGCCCGCTCTTGCGGCAAGCTGACCGTACAGCCGGCCGACCGGGCGCTGGGGGCGGCGGGCCGGATCGCGGACTGGATCGCCCCGTGCGAGGCGCTGGCGCGGGTGCCGCGCGGCGACCACGCCGCCGCCCGGACTTTCTTCGAGACCTGGTTCCTGCCCTACGCGGCGGCCGACAACGACAAGCCCGAGGGACTGTTCACCGGCTACTACGAGGCGGAACTGCGCGGCTCGGCCCTGCCGGGCGGCCGCTACTCGGTGCCGCTCTACCGCAAGCCCGACGATCTGGTGATGGTCGACCTGGGCGAGTTCCGCGATACCCTGAAGGGTGAGCGGATCGCCGGGCGGGTCGTCGAAGGCCGGCTGCGCCCCTACGAGGACCGCGCGAAGATCGAGGGCGGCGCCCTGAAGGGCCGCGGCCTGGAGATGGTCTGGGTCGACGATCCGGTGGACGCCTTCTTCCTGCATATCCAGGGATCGGGCCGGGTGGTGATGGAGGACGGCAGTACCGTCCGGGTCGGCTATGACGGCCAGAACGGCCATCCCTACGTCGCGATCGGCCGCGAGCTGATCGCCCGCGGCGCCCTGACCCGCGAGACGGTGTCTATGCAGTCGATCCGGGACTGGCTGGACGCCCATCCGGACGAGGCCGCCGACCTGATGAACCGCAATCCGTCCTTCGTCTTCTTCCGGCCGCTCACGGGCGAGGGTCCCGTGGGAGCCCAGGGCGTCGCCCTGACGCCGGGCCGCAGCCTGGCGGTGGACCGGTCGTTCGTGCCCTATGGCGTGCCGGTCTGGCTCGACGCCCAGGATCCGCTCGACGCCGGGGCGCGGGTCCGCCGCCTGATGGTGGCGCAGGACACCGGCGGTGCCATCCGGGGCGTCGTGCGCGGCGACGTGTTCTGGGGCCACGGACCCGAAGCGGAATTGCGGGCCGGCAAGATGCGGAGCCCCGGCCGCTACCATCTGCTGATTCCGCGCGCGGTGGCGCCGGTCGGCTGACGCGCCGGGCGATGGCGGTTGCCACGACTGGTAATACCAACTAATTACACGGCAACCAGTTACATCGCACAAGATACCAATCCGGCCTGAACTTCCGGAGACGGAAGGCCAGCGCCGCAGGGACGGAAACAATGGACAGCGCGATAAAGACGCCCCGCGTGGGGCTTTTCGTCACTTGCCTGGTCGACCTGTTCCGGCCGACCGTGGGCTTCGCCGCGGTCAAGCTGCTGGAGGACGCCGGTTGCTCGGTGGAGGTGCCGGCCTCCCAGACCTGCTGCGGCCAGCCGGCCTACAACTCGGGCGCCCGAGCCGACACCAAGGAGATCGCCCGCGGCGTGATCGAGGCGTTCGAGGGCTTCGACTATGTGGTGGCCCCCAGCGGGTCGTGCGCGGGCATGATCAAGGAGCATTACGGCGAGCTGTTCGCGGACGAGCCGGACTGGGCCCAGCGCGCCGCCCACCTGAAGCACAGGACCTACGAGCTGGTCTCGTTCCTCGTCGACGTCATGGGGCTGGACGGGGTCGACGCCCGCTACGACGGCACCGTCACGTACCATGACAGCTGCTCCGGCCTGCGCGAGCTGGGGGTGAAGCAGCAGCCCCGCGCGCTGCTGCGCTCGGTCGAGGGGCTGACGGTGGCGGAACTGCCGGGAGCCGAGGTGTGTTGCGGTTTCGGCGGCACCTTCTGCATCAAGTACCCGGAAATCTCCAACAAGATGGTGGGCGAGAAGATCGCCGACATCCAGCGGACCGGGGCGGACACGCTGCTCGCCGGCGACATGGGCTGCCTGCTGAACATGGCGGGCAAGCTGAAGCGCGAGGGCGCCGCGGTGAAGGTCCGGCACGTCGCGGAGGTGCTGGCCGGCATGACCGGCGAAACGCCGCCGATCGGCGACACCCGCGCCCGGTGATTTGCGGTATATGATTGGCCCGGGACGAGAGAATACCGGTCGAGAGTTGAGGAACGCCTGAGATGCAGAGCACGAGTCACGCCTTCAAGGACAATGCCCACGGCGCACTGGCGGACGAACGCCTCCAGAAGGCGCTGGGCAAGATGAAGGTCGGGTTCCAGGACAAGCGGACGCGGGCGGTCGGCCGCCTGCCGGAGTTCGACCGGCTGCGCGACCAGTCGCGCGACATCAAGAACCATGTGCTCGACCATCTCGACCTCTATCTCGAACGGTTCGAGGACAAGGTCACGGCCAATGGCGGCCACGTCCACTGGTGCCGCACGCCGGGCGAGGCGCGCGACGCGATCCTGCGGATCTGCCGCTCGGTCGATGCCAAGGTCGTGACCAAGGGCAAGTCGATGATCGCGGAGGAGATCGAGCTCAACGACCATCTGGAGAAGAACGGCCTGGAGCCGGTCGAGACCGACCTGGGCGAGTACATCATCCAGCTCCGCAAGGAAGCGCCCAGCCATATCATCGCGCCGGCCGTCCACCTGAACAAGGAGGACGTGGCCGCGACCTTCATGAAGACCCACGCGGGCCTGGACCCGAATCGCTCCCTGGAGGAGCCGCGGGCGCTGGTCAACGAGGCGCGCGAGATGCTGCGCCAGAAGTTCCTGGCGGCCGACGTCGGCATCACCGGGGCCAACTTCCTGATCGCCGAGACCGGCTCCACCGTGATCGTGACCAACGAGGGCAACGGCGACCTGACGCAGACGCTGCCCAAGGTGCATATCGTGCTGGCCAGCCTGGAGAAGATCGTCCCGACGCTGGAGGATGCATCGACCATCCTGCGCGTCCTGGCCCGCTCGGCGACCGGCCAGGAGTTCTCCTCCTACACGACCTTCTCGACCGGGCCGCGTCGGCCGGAAGACCTGGACGGGCCGGAGCAGTTCCACGTGGTGCTGCTGGACAACGGCCGCACGGGCATGCTGGGCACCGAGTTCCAGGACATGCTCCGCTGCATCCGCTGCGGCGCCTGCATGAACCACTGCCCCGTCTATGGCGCCGTGGGAGGCCATGCCTATGGCTGGGTCTATCCCGGGCCGATGGGGTCGGTCCTGACGCCCAGCCTGATCGGCGTGCAGGAGGCGGGGCATCTGCCGAACGCCTCGACCTTCTGCGGCAAGTGCGAGAGCGTCTGCCCCATGCGCATCCCCCTGCCCCGCATGATGCGGCACTGGCGCGAGCGCGAGTACCAGAACAAGATGGCGCCGCAGGCCTACCGGTACGGGCTGGGCCTGTGGGCCTGGTTCGCCAAGCGGCCCAAGCTGTACCGCCTGGGGGCCAACATGATGATGGGCGCGCTGGGCACCCTCGGCCGCCGCAAGGGCCGCTTCCGGTCGCTGCCGCTGGCCCGGGGCTGGACCGACTGGCGCGACATGCCGGCACCCGAGGGCAAGACCTTCCAGCAGCTCTGGGCGCAGCGCCAGGCCCGCCAGGGCCAGCAAGGCCAAGCCTCCGGCAGGAAGGCGGCCTGAGCCATGTCCGAAGCCCGCACCCAGATCCTGACCAGCATCCGCCGTTCCCTGAAGCGCGACGGCGCCAGCCCGGAGATGGCCGCCGCCGTGGACGGCCGGCTGAAGGAGCACCGGCGCAACCTGGTGCCCGACCGGACCGACCTGTCGGCGTCGGACAAGGTGGACCTGTTCGTCTCCATGGTGACCGAGGTGGCCGCCACGGTGGACCGCCTGCCGAACCTGGCGCGGGTTCCCCACGCGGTGGCCGATTACCTGGCGAGCCAGAACCTGCCGGCCGAGGTGAAGGTCGCCCCCGACCCGCAGCTCGACGGGGTTCCATGGAACAAGCGGCCGACCCTGACGGTGGACCGGGGCCGGGCGGCGGACCGCGACCTCACCAGCGTGACCGCCGCCTTCGCCGGCATCGCCGAGACCGGCACCCTGATGATGCTGTCGGGTCCCGAGCATCCCACCACGCTGAACATGATGCCGGACACCCATATCGTCGTGCTGCGGGCCGACCAGATCGTCGGCAGCTACGAGGACGGCTGGGATGCCGTGCGGCGGCGCGGGCAGGATTTGCCCCGGACCGTCAACTTCATCACCGGACCTTCCCGCACCGGCGACATCGAGCAGACCATCCAGCTCGGGGCGCACGGCCCGCGGCGACTCCACATCCTGCTGATCGACGGCGCGGGCGTCTGAGGCGGCGGGCGACGTGGAGACCAGATGAACAGAACGCCCCCACGCCGCCGCCGCACCGTGACGTCCGACGAGCACAGCCTCTGGCGCATGGCGATGCGCGACACCGACCCCCTGCCCGGCCGGGAGATCCCCGATCCGCCGGCACCCTCCCCGGCGGCCGGGGACCTCCCGGTCGAGATCGCCGGCCCGGCCGTGCCGGACGGCCTGGCGGGGCGCGGTGCCGGTCTCCCGGCATCCGGCCACCGCAACCGGCTGCCCGCCCTGGACCCCGCGTCGCCGCCTGGGCTCGACCGCCGGACCGACGACCGGCTGCGCCGGGGCCGTCTCGGCATCGAGGGCCGGATCGACCTCCACGGCATGACCCAGTCCCAGGCCCACGCCGCCCTCAACTCGTTCATCCTGCGCGGCTGGCACGAGCAGCGCCGGATGGTCCTGGTCATCACCGGCAAGGGATCGGCCGGAAAGGGGTCAGGCGGCCAGGGCGCCGGCATCCTGCGCCAGGTGGTTCCGCGCTGGCTGAACGAATCGCCGCTCCGCCCGCTGGTGCTTGCGATCCAGCGCGCCCAGCCGAAGGACGGCGGCGACGGCGCGCTCTATGTCCTGCTGAAACGACGGCGTTGATTCGTGACTCCCTTCGGTGCCCATATCCGCGAGCTGCGCGCCAAGCGCGGCGTCACCCTGAAGCAGATGGCCGATGAGCTGGAAGTGTCGTCGGCCTACCTCTCCGCCCTGGAACATGGCAAGCGCGGCCAGCCGTCGATCATGCTGGTCCGGCAGATCTGCGCCTATTTCCAGATCTTCTGGGACGAGGCCGAGGCGCTGGAACGGCTCGCCGAGATGAGCCACCCGCGCATCGTGGTCGATACGTCCGGCCTGACGCCCAAGGCGACCCTGGTCGCGAACCTGCTGGCCGACCGCATCCGCTCGCTCGACGAGGCGACCATCGACCGGCTTCTGGAAGTGCTGAACCGGTAGGTTTCCGTTCGACGCGCTGCTCCGGAAGCGTCAGGCACCCGGACCGGCACCAATGGCATGATCACCCTGTTGAGTCGGGTGACAAGGGAGGCAGCGATGATCCGGTCCATAGTCATGCTGGCGCTGGCGGCGACCGTGCTGGCGGGGTGCGCCAATCCGCGGATCGAAGCGGCGGCCCGGGCCAATACGGCGCTGATCGGGATGCCGAAGGAGCTGCTTTATTCCTGCGCCGGGGTCCCCGACCGTACCCAGCAGGTCGGCGACACCGAGCTCCTGACCTATGTGGGCGGGATGACCTTCACGCAGGTCGAGACCGACTTTGACGATATCGGGATCGGTGGACGGCGCTTCATCCGACCACGGACGACGGTCCACCGCCAGAACTTCCAGTGCGAGGCAACCTTCACCATGCGGGACGGCATCGTCGAAAGCCTGGATTACAACCAGGGCCGCGACCTGGAATCGTGCGGCACGATCGTGGAAACCTGCGTGGCGGTGGTCCCGGCACCCCGCTGACCCAGGCGCTGGACCGGGGCGCTGACCGCTGGAATGCCGGGACCACCGTGTTTCACGTGAAACGTCACGGCAGCAGGAGCGACGACCCCTTGGTGGCGCGGGCATGCAGGGCCCGGTGGGCTTCGGCGGCGTCGCGGAGCGGGAAGGTCTGGCGAACCTCTATCTTCACGTCGCCGCTATGGACCACGTCGAACAGGTCGGCGGCACTGGTCATCAGGTCTTCGCGCTTCGCCGTGTAGGAGAACAGCATCGGCCGGGTCACATAGAGCGAGCCCTTCGCGGCCAGGACCCCGAGATCGACCGGAGGCACCGCACCCGAGGACTGTCCGAACAGGACCATCAGGCCACGCGGCTGCAGGCAGTCCAGGCTGTTCATGAAGGTGTCCTTTCCGACCGAGTCGTAGACCACCGGCACGCCGGCCCCATCGGTGATCTCCTTCACCCGCTCGACGAAGTTCTCGCGGCTGTAAACGATCGGGTGCGTGCAGCCGTTCTCCCGGGCCAGTTCCGCCTTCTCGTCCGACCCGACGGTCCCGATGACGGTGGCACCCAGCTTGCGGGCCCACTGGCAGAGGATCAGGCCGACGCCGCCCGCCGCGGCATGGACCAGGATGGTCTCGCCCGGCATGACCTTGTGGCATGACCGCAGCAGGAACTGGGCGGTCATGCCCTGGAGCATCATCGCCGCGGCCTGTTTGTCGTCGATCCAGCTCGGCAGCGGGACCAGCCTGTCGGCCGGCATCAGGCGAACCTCGGCATAGGCACCGATCGGCCCGCCCGCATAGGCGACGCGGTCACCGGGGCTGAAGCTGGTAACCCCGGGGCCGACCGATTCGACGACGCCCGCCCCTTCCATGCCGGGGATGCAGGGAAGGTCGGGGACCGGGTAAAGGCCGCTGCGATGGTAGGTATCGATGAAGTTGAGCCCGATCGCCGACTGCCGGATCTTCACCTGTCCTGGTCCTGGACCGCCGACTTCGACCTCTTCCCATTTCAGGACCTCGGGTCCGCCGGCCTGATGAAAGCGGATGGCGTGAACCATTGTTTTCGGACTCCCTCTCGTTCTTGTCGTGCCGCTTCAGGCCGTCAGATGCTCTTTCAGGAAAGCGGCCGTGCGCTGGTTCGCCAGGTCGGCGGCCTGTTTGTCGTAGTGGGCGCCGCCGACGCGGGCGAAGGCGTGGTCGCAGCCGGGATAGGTATGGGCGGTGACGCAGGAGATCTTGGACAGCGCGTCGCGGATCTGCTGCTGGGCCGGCGGCGGGACGAACTGGTCCTTCTCGGCGATATGGGCGAGATAGGGCTTGGTGATGGCGCTCGCCTCGTCCAGGTTCTTCTCGATCCCGACGCCATAATAGGAGACGGAGCAGTCGGCGTTGGACCGGGTCGCCATCAGGTAGGCGAGCTTGCCGCCCAGGCAATATCCCAGCGTGCCGACCAAGCCGTTGCAGCCCTCGGTCTCGCGCAGGACGCCCAGGGTCGCGATCAGGTCGTTCACACCCTTGACCTCGCTGAAGCCCTTGTAGAGCTCGAAGGCCTTTGCCCATTCCTCGTCGGTCTTGTCGGTGATCTGGATACCGGGTTCCTGGCGCCAGAACAAGTCGGGGCAAAGGGCGAGATAGCCCTGCGCGGCCAGATCGTCGCAGATCTCCCGCATCACCTGGTTGACGCCGAAGATTTCCTGGATCACGACGATGCCGGGTCCGGTGCCTCCGGCAGGCTTCGCGAGATATCCGGTAAAGGTGCCGCCGTCGGCCGCGTTGATCGTAACGTCGGTCATTCCACCCTTCTCTTTCTTGGACTGTGCCGTGGGTCATGGGTTCCGGCCCGAGGCATGACCTCAGGCCGTGCTGGCGACGACACGATATAGGCGCGGTGGCGCCTTGTCACGATACCGGTGTACTCAGGTCGCGCCGCGTCACGCCACGGGGGCATGCACCAGGACGGCCTCGTGGTTCAGCAGCCAGTCCTTGGTGGTCAGTCCGCCGAAGCCCGAATAGCCTCCCTTCCCCGCCCCGCCGACGACGCGATGGCAGGGGATCACGATGGGCAGCGGGTTGCGCCCGCAGGCCCCGCCGACGGCGCGGGGGGCGGAATCGAGCTGGCGGGCGAGGTCGCCGTAGGTCGCGGTCCTGCCGCACGGGATCTCCACCATCGCCGCCCAGACCCGCTGCTGGAACAGGGTACCGTGCGGGCGCATCGGTAGGTCGAAGACCGTGCGGTGCCCGTCGAAATATTGCCGGAGCTGGCGCGCCGCCTCGTCCAGCACGCTGTCGCGGTCGGCCGCGGTCTCGCCCGTGTCCCAGTCCAGCGCCGTCAGCGCGCCGTCCAGGCTGGTGAGGTTAAGGCGTCCCAGGGGGCTTTCGATGGTCAGGCGTCCCATGCCGTCACTTCCTCGTCAGGTTGATCTTGAGGTCGGCAGCGTCGGTGATCGGGGCGGAGCAGGTCATGTTCGCGCAGACATAGGCGGTCGCCTTGCCTGCCACCATGCCCTTGCCCTTTGCCGGGTGTCCGTCCGGGAGATCGGTCTCCGGGGACAGCAGGGTCATCACCACGGATGGCGACGAGGTCGCCCGGACCGTGTCGAGCAGGGCTTCGGTGTCGGCGGCTCCCTTGTTCCCCACCACCACGAGCTGGATCGCAGTATAGAGCAGTTCGGTATTGTTGAGCAGCGTGGAAAGGGGGAAGAAGTTGCGGGTCAGCTCGCCGGAGAAGGCCTGGACCACCGCCTCGGCCCGCTGGTGATAGCTGTCGTCCCCGGTCATGCTGAACAGCCGGCCCAGCACGCCGACCAGGGTGCCGTTGCCGGCGGGAACCGCGTTGTCGTGGGAGGTCTTGGTCCGCACGATCAGGCGCTCGGCATCGTCGGCGGTGAAGAAGTAGCCCCCGCTCTCCTGGTCCCAGTAGTGCCGGTCCAGCACCTCGACCCAGCCGCGGGTCTGGTCGAGATAGCGCGGCTCCCCGGTCACCTCGTACAAGGCCAGCGCTCCGCGCGCCATGTTGGCGTAGTCGTCGAGCGAGGCCGGGTTCTTCAGCTGTCCCCGGCGCCAGGTGTGGAACAGCCGGCCGTCCCGGATCATGGTTCCAGCCACGAAGTCGAATGCCGCCGCAGCCGCGGCGATCCAGTCCGGCCGGCCGAACACGAAGCCGGACCGGGCGAGCGCCGCGATCATCAGACCGTTCCAGTCGGCCAGTACCTTGTCGTCCCATCCGGGATGGATGCGGCGCTCGCGCGCCTGCCACAGGATGGCCCGCATCCGGGCAAGGCTCGCCTCGTGGTCCTCGTCGCCCAACTCCGGCTTGGCGGTGCGGTTCAGGATGTTGGTGCCTTCCCAGTTGCCCTGCCGGGTGACGTCGTAGGCCGACTTGAAGACCGCGGCGTCCGGGCCGAGGATGTCGTCGATCTCCCGTTCCGACCAGACGTAGAAGCGCCCCTCCTCGCCCTCGCTGTCGGCGTCGAGCGTGCTGGCGAACCCGGCGACACGCCCGCCTTCGGCATCCTCCGCCAGCATCTCGCGCAGGACCCAGTCCACCGTCTCGGCGACGCGGACCTTGAACAGCGGCTCGCCGGTCTCCTGCCAGACCAGGGTCAGCAGGTCGATCAACTGGGCGTTGTCATAGAGCATCTTCTCGAAATGCGGGGCCAGCCAGTGGTCGTCGGTGGAGTAGCGCGCGAAGCCTCCGCCAAGATGGTCGTAGATGCCGCCCTGGCACATATGGCGAAGCGTGTTGGTCACGGCGGTCTTGTAGGGTTCCCTGCCCGTCCGCTTCCAGGCGTGCCACAGCAGGGTGAACAGGGAGGTCTGGGGGAACTTGGGCGCCGACCCGATGCCGCCGTTGAAGGGATCGACCTCGCGGGCCAGCCGGTCGGCCACCTGGTTGAAGACGCCCGGCGTGATCGCGCCGCCGGAATGGTTCTCCGCCAGCTTCTCCAGACTGTCCTTCAGAGCCGTGACGTTGCGCGTCACCTTCTCCGGCTCTTCATGGTACGTCGCCGCCACGCCGCGCAGCACCTCCGGCAGACCGGGCCTGCTGTAGCGCGACGCCGGCGGGAAGTAGGTCCCGCCCCAGAACGGCTCGCCGTCCGGCGTCAGGAACATGGTCAGGGGCCAGCCGCCGGACTGTCCGAGCAGCGCGAGGGCGGACTGGTAGATGGTGTCGAGATCGGGCCGCTCCTCCCGGTCGACCTTGATGTTGACGAACAGTTCGTTCATCACCTCGGCGATCGCGGGATTCTCGAAACTCTCATGGGCCATCACGTGGCACCAGTGGCAGGCCGCGTAGCCGACCGACAGCAGGATCGGCTTCCCCTCTTTCCGCGCGCGGTCGAAGGCCTCATCTCCCCAGGGCATCCAGTGCACCGGGTTGTCCCTGTGCTGGAGCAGGTAGGGGCTGGTCTCATGGCCCAGCATGTTTGCGGACATGGTGCTCGCCTTTATCTGAGAGGGTTGCGGCATTGCGGCAAAGAACGGGTGCTGTCGTTGCGCTTGCACATCCTATCTGTATAGTGAAGCGCGCCGACGAGTGCGCTCAACCCCAATCTGTGTGGGGCTACCCCGGCGGGGGACGTGGCCCGAGAGGTTCCGAGCATGAAGATCACCGTCGACATCGATTGTACCCCCGAAGAAGCCCGGCATTTCTTCGGTCTGCCGGATGTGAAGCCGATGCAGGATGCCCTGATGCAACAGATTCAGGACCGCATGAGTGCCAACCTGCAGGCCATGGAACCGGAAGCGATGCTGAAGACCTGGCTGCCTGCCGGCCTGCAGGGTTTCGAGCAGATGCAGAAGATCTTCTGGACCCAGATGACCAACGCCATGGGCAAGGATGGAAAGAAGTGAGCGATCCGGAACTGATCTACAGCAGCCATGTCTTCTGCTGCACGAACCTGCGTCCCGAGGGGGCCAAGCGCGGGTCCTGCGCCGCGAAGGGCTCGGAGAAGCTCCGCAATTACATGAAGGCCCGCGCCAAGGAACTGGGTCTTGAGCCCAAGGTCCGTATCAACTCGGCCGGCTGCCTGGAGCGGTGCGAGTTGGGGCCTGCCCTGGTGATCTATCCCGAAGGCGTCTGGTACACCTTCACGTCCCAGGAAGACATCGACGAGATCCTGCAGACCCACGTGATCGACGGCGGGCGGGTCGAGCGGCTGATGCTGATGCCGGACCAGACGGAGCCCCGGTCCGAGGCGCGTTCCGTCGCTCCCGCCTGATCCGGTGATCCCGACCATCTTCGCCCCGGCCACGGCGCCGGGGCGCGGGGGCGTCGCCATCGTCCGGGTCTCCGGACCGCGGGCCGGCGTTGCCCTTACGATCCTGACCGCCCGCCCCCTGCCCGCTCCGCGCACCGCCACCGTCGTCCGGCTTGCCGATCCCCGCAGCGGGGAGTTCCTCGACCAGGGGGTGGTGCTGTGGTTCCCGGGGCCGCGCAGCTTCACCGGCGAGGACGTAGCCGAATTCCACGTGCATGGCGGCCGTGCCGTGGTTGCCGGGTTGATCGACTCCCTGTCCGCCCTGCAGGACTTCCGGATCGCCGAACCCGGGGAATTCAGCCGGCGCGGGTTCGAGAACGGCAAGTTCGACCTGACCGCCGCCGAGGCCATCGCCGATCTGGTGGATGCCGAGACCTCCGCCCAGCGCCGGCAGGCCCTGCGCCAGATGGAAGGCGAGCTGGGCCGGCTCTACGAGGATTGGCGCCGTCGCCTGACCCATGCCCTGGCCCATCTGGAAGCGGACATCGACTTTCCCGACGAGGACCTGCCCGAGGGCGTTTCCGACCAGGTGCGCCCGGTGCTGGAGTCCCTGATCACCGGCCTGCGGGCACACCTCGATGACAAGCGTCGGGGCGAGAGGCTGCGCGACGGAATCCACATCGCGATCCTGGGTGCGCCGAACGCCGGCAAGTCGAGCCTGCTGAACGCGCTGGCCCGGCGGGAGGCGGCGATCGTCTCCGAACGGGCGGGCACCACGCGGGACGTTGTGGAAGTCCACCTCGACCTGGGCGGCTATCCCGTCGTCCTGGCCGACACCGCCGGCCTGCGCGAGGCGGCCGACGAGATCGAGTCCGAGGGCATCCGGCGCGCGTTGGCGCGGGCCGCGCAAGCCGACCTGAAGCTCGCGGTGTTCGACGCGACCTCCCTGCCCGACCTGGACGCCCAGACGCTGGAGATCGTGGACGAGGATACGCTGGTCGTCCTGAACAAGAGCGACCGCGTCGCCTCGCCGGAGATGACGGTCGGGGGGCGCGCGACGTTGGCGGTTTCCGCCGTTACGGGTTCCGGCCTCGCCGAGTTGCTGGAGAAGTTGACCGCCGGCGTGGCGCGGCGGTTCGAGGCGCCCGGAGTGCCGGCACTCACCCGCGCCCGCCACCGGTCCGCGTTGGAGGAGTGCGTGGCGTCGCTTGAGCGGGCACTTTCGGCGCCGTTGCCAGAACTGGCTGCCGAGGATGTCCGGATCGCGATCCGGGCATTGGGGCGGATCACCGGCCGGGTGGATGTGGAAGATCTGCTCGACGTGATCTTCCGGGACTTCTGCATCGGGAAGTGACCGCTGTTTCACGTGAAACGCGCCGGTTTGGGAAGTTCATGGGATCACGGATGCACACGGAGAGCGCCGGGAGACCGGCAAGGAGTAGCGGGTGAAAGTCCTGTACGGTGAAGGAGTAGCGCCCCACACCGGCCCCGAGTCATGCGGCGGCGGTCGTGAGGCTGTCGGCGAAGCGTTGACAGGGGAGCGCATAGGCCAGCCATTGAGCCGCGTAAGAATCTCGATCCCGGATGCCGACAGGGTTCTGTGCCTGGAAGGCGATACGGCGGGGTGCGTCATGCGAGCACCCCGGCGGTCCGGCGTGGTCAGAGACCCTGGCATGTGCGGACGCTCCTTGCGCGGGAACCGGGAGATCTTCGGCGTGACCAGAGGCCGATGGCCGTCTGGTCCGCACCGGGAAGGCGAGGAGCCGTAGCCGGTGACGCACGCGCCGAAGAGGTCAGACCCATCCATAGTACCTGTGAAGTCGGCGAACGCGGACGCGGAGCCGGTGGAGGGAAGGGGTGGGGCCGAGGGGAATGCGTCTCCGCCGCACACGGGCCGGGCTCAGGACCGGGCACCCGTGCTCTCGGGGCTGGAGCGCATACGTCAAGCGGCACGGGAGCGAAAGGAGGAGCGGTTCACCACCCTTCTGACGCACGTGGATACCGACCTGCTGCGCTTTGCCTATCGGGCATTGAAGCGGGACGCGGCTCCGGGTGTGGACGGAATGACGTGGCGGGAGTACGCGGAGGGGCTGGAGGAACGGCTGGCGGACCTGAAGGACCGCGTGCATTCCGGCCGCTACCGGGCGCACCCGTCACGCCGGCATTTCATTCCCAAGCCGGACGGCCGGATGCGGCCGCTCGGGATCGCGGCACTGGAGGACAAGATCGTCCAGCGGGCGCTGGTGGAGGTGCTGAACGCCATCTACGAGGAAGACTTCCTCGGCTTCTCCTACGGCTTCCGGCCGGGACGGGGGCAGCACGACGCGCTCGACGCGTTGGCGGTGGCGATCGGCGAGTGCCGGGTGAACTGGATCCTGGATGCGGACATCCGGGCGTTCTTCGACAGCATCGACCACATGTGGATCATGCGGTTCCTGGAACACCGGATCGGCGATGCCCGCGTCCTGCGGCTGATCCGCAAGTGGCTGACGGTAGGCGTGGTGGACGAGACGGGGAAACGGCAGCCGGCGACGGCCGGCAGCCCGCAAGGGGCGGTGGCATCGCCACTGCTGGCCAACGTCTATCTCCACTATGTCTACGACCTGTGGACCCGGCAGTGGCGCCATCGCCACGCGACCGGGACCATGGTCATGGTGCGCTACGCCGACGACACCGTCGTCGGGTTCGAGCACCGGTCGGACGCCGAGCGGTTCCTCGCGGACCTGCGGGAGCGCCTGGCGCGGTTCGCCCTGGAACTGAACGCCGACAAGACCCGCCTGATCGAGTTCGGCCGGCAGGCAACTGCCGACCGGGCCAAGCGCGGCGCGGGCAAACCGGAGACCTTCGACTTCCTGGGCTTCACCCACATCTGTGGGCGGTCCCGGCGTGGCGGCTTCCTGCTGCGACGCCAGACCCGGCGCCAGCGCAAGCAGGCCAAGCTCAAGGAAATCAAGGAGGAACTCCGGCGGCGCTGGCACCAGGGCATCCCGGAGCAAGGCCGGTGGTTGGGACAGGTGATGCGCGGCTTCTACGCCTACTTCGCCGTCCCGACCAACTACCGGGCCCTTGCCAACCTGCGCTACCATGTCGGCGTCCTGTGGATGAGGGCGCTGCGTCGGCGCAGCCAGAAGGACAAGACACCGTGGGACAAACTCACGCGCCTTGCCGACTGCTGGCTACCACGGCCGCGCATCATCCATCCCTGGCCCGGAAACCGCTTCCGCGTCAAACACCCAAGGTGGGAGCCGGATGCCTTAATCGGGCACGTCCGGTTCTGTGCGGGGGGCGCCCGGTAACGGGCGTCCCTACCGCGATTGGATCGGATGGGCACGGATAGATGCCGGGCGGAGCCGATGCCGGCCAGATCCGTGTTCATCCTGTTTATCCGTGTTCATCCGTGATCCTTTACGCTCGGAAACACCCGCTTCCCGGCTGGCGTCGGGAAGCGACGCTTCTTCATGTGAGCCGCGCCGGTCCGGGAAGTTCAAGGGATCACGGAAGCACACGGATGGATCGGATGGGCACGGATACATGCCGGGCGGAGCCGATGCCGGTCAGATCCGTGTGCATCCGTGATCCTTCACGCGGCCGAACACCCGCTCCCCGGCAATCCGGCTTTGACCTCAACCCGTTCAGTCAATAAAGTGCGCGGCATGCGGAATTATGATGTGATCGTGGTCGGCGGTGGCCACGCGGGCTGTGAGGCTGCCGCGGCGTCGGCGCGCATGGGTGCGCGTACCCTGCTGCTGACCCACAAGCTGGAAACCGTCGGCGAGATGTCGTGCAACCCTGCCATCGGCGGGTTGGGCAAGGGCCATCTCGTTCGCGAGATCGACGCCCTGGACGGTGTCATGGGCCGGGTGATCGATCGTTCCGGCATCCAGTTCCGTATCCTGAATCGCAGCAAGGGACCCGCCGTCCGCGGTCCTCGCGCGCAGGCCGACCGCAAGCTCTATCGCGAGGCCATGCAGGCGGTGCTGGCGGAGCAGTCTGGCCTGGACATGCTGGGCGACGCGGTGGAGGATCTGGTCATCGGTGCCGACGGTGCGGTGGCCGGCGTCGTCACCGGCACCGGTCGGGAGATCCGGGCCGGAGCCGTGATCCTGACCACCGGGACGTTCCTGCGCGGCATGATCCACCTGGGCGAGGAGAAGATCCCGGCGGGCCGCGTCGGCGAGGCTCCCGCTCTCGGTCTTTCGGAGACGCTGTCGCGCGCCGGCTTCCCGCTGGGCCGGTTGAAGACCGGTACGCCGCCGCGCCTGGACGGCCGCACCATCGACTGGGCCGGGCTGGAGTGCCAGCCGGGCGACGACCCGCCTCCCCCGTTCTCGACCCTGACCGACCGGATCACGACGCCCCAGGTTCCTTGCCACGTGACCTGGACGACCCCGGCCGCGCACGAGGCGATCCGCGCGAACCTTCACCGGGCGCCGATGTATTCGGGTCAGATCCAGGGCGTCGGGCCGCGCTACTGCCCGTCGATCGAGGACAAGATCGTCCGCTTCGCCGACAAGGAACGGCATCAGATCTTCCTGGAGCCGGAAGGGCTGGACGACGATACGGTCTATCCCAACGGGATCTCGACCTCCCTGCCCCGCGACGTCCAACTCGCCGTTCTCGAGGCCATTCCCGGGCTTGAGCACGCGGTCATGATCCGCCCAGGCTACGCGATCGAGTACGATTATGTCGATCCGCGCGAGGTGACCCCGACGCTGGAGACCCGCCGCCTGCCCGGCCTGTTCCTGGCCGGACAGATCAACGGCACGACGGGGTACGAGGAAGCGGCGGCCCAGGGGCTGATGGCCGGGATCAACGCTGCGCTGCGTTGCGCCGGCGGCGGCACTTTCGTGCTGGACCGGGCCGACGCCTATATCGGGGTCCTGATCGACGACCTGATCACCCGCGGCACCACAGAGCCCTACCGCATGTTCACGTCGCGCGCCGAGTACCGGCTGCTGCTGCGGGCCGACAATGCCGATCAGCGCCTGACCGCGAAGGGCATGGCGATCGGCTGCGTCGGGAGCCTACGGTCGGAGCGGTTCGCCGAGAAGGCGGCGGGCCTGGAAGTCGCCCGCGCCTTGGTGGGCCGTCTTCAGGCAACTCCCAACGAGCTGTCGCGCCAGGGCTTCAACGTCAATCATGACGGCGTGCGCCGCAGCGCTTCGGACCTCCTCCGCTATCCCGACATGGACCTGGGCAAGCTCGCCCGGCTCTGGCCGGAGCTTTCCGAACTGCCGGCAGACATCGCCGAGCAGATCGAGATCGATGCCCGCTACTCCGGGTATCTCGACAGGCAGGAGGCCGATATCCGCGCCTTCCGCAAGGACGAGTCCCTGCTGCTGCCGGAAGACCTGGACGTCGATTCCATCGGCAGCCTGTCCACCGAGATCCGGCAGAAACTGCGTCAGGCTCGGCCGGCGACCCTTGGGGCGGCTGCCCGCATTCCGGGCGTCACCCCGGCCGCGGTGGTCGCCTTGCTCCGTCACGTGAAGCGCCGCGATGCCCGCCTCAGCGCCTGAGGACGTTCTTGCCGGTGTTTCACGTGAAACACGCGACCGCCTCCAGGTCTATGCGGACCTTTTGCGGAAATGGCAGCCGGCGATCAATCTGGTCGGCCCCCGCACCCTGCCCCATCTGTGGACCCGGCACTTCGCCGACTCCGCCCAGCTCCATCCCCTGGTCCCGCCGGGTGCCCGGACCCTCGTGGACTTCGGCAGCGGGGCGGGCTTCCCGGGATTGGTGCTGGCGATCCTGGGAGTTCCCGAGGTCCACTTGATCGAAAGCGATCAGCGCAAGGCCGCCTTCCTGCGGGAGGTCGCCCGCGCCACCGGCGCCGCCGCGACCGTCCATGCGGTCCGACTCGAGCAGGTCGAACCCTTCCCTGCCGATGTGGTGACCGCCCGGGCGCTGGCTCCGCTGGTCGATCTGCTTGGGTTCGCCGCCCCTTTTCTGGCGCCGGGCTCGATTTGCCTGTTCCCCAAAGGCCAGCAGGCCCAAGATGAAGTATCGATCGCTTCGAAGACTTGGAATATCACCGTCGATCGGATACAGAGTGTCACCGACTCCAGCGCCAGCATTCTCCGCGTGAGCGAGGTGTCCCGTGCCTGATGTCACCCGCATTTCCACCGTCGCTCCAGAGGCCAAGATGTCCCGCGCCCGCGTCATCTCCGTTGCCAACCAGAAGGGCGGCGTCGGCAAGACGACCACGACCGTCAACCTTGCCACCGCTCTCGCCGCCGTCGGCAAGCGCGTCCTGATCATGGACCTGGACCCCCAGGGCAACGCTTCGACCGGTCTCGGCATCGAGCGGTCTAGCCGCACGGTCGGCACCTACGACGTGATCTTCGCCGAGGTCCGGGTCGAGAACGCCGCGATCGAGACCCCGGTTCCCAACCTGTGGGTCGTCACCTCCTCCCAGGACCTGTCGGGCGCGGAGATCGAGCTTGTGGGCGCCGAACAGCGGGAGTACCGGCTGCGCATGGCGCTCGCCCACAGCGCCCTGAACTACGACTATGTCCTGATCGACTGCCCGCCGGCGCTCGGCCTGCTGACGCTGAACGCCCTGGTCGCGAGCGACGCGGTCATGGTGCCTCTCCAGTGCGAGTTCTACGCCCTCGAAGGCCTCAGCCACCTGATCCGGACCATCGAGCGGGTCAAGCGCGCCTTCAATCCCGGCCTGGATATCCATGGCGTCGTGCTGACCATGTTCGACAAGCGCAACAACCTGTCCGACATGGTCGCCGCCGACGTCCGCGGGTTCTTCGGGGAGAAGGTCTACGACACGGTCATCCCGCGGAACGTCAAGGTGTCGGAGGCCCCCTCCCACGGGAAGCCGGTGCTGATCTACGATCTGCGCTGCCCGGGCTCCCAGGCCTATATCCACCTGGCGAGCGAAGTCCTGAAGCGTGAGAAGAAGAGGCTGATCGCCTGATGGAAGACAACAAGCGCCGCTCGAACCTCGGCCGCGGCCTCAACGCGCTGTTCGGCGAGGCCGCCGCCGACGATCTGGTGGAGACCGTGGACAAGGGGGGCAAGCAGTCCCGCCAGATGCCGATCGAGTTCGTCACGCCCGGCAAGTTCCAGCCGCGGCGCCGGTTCGACCAGGAAGCGATCCAGAGCCTCGTGGACTCCGTGCGCGAGCGCGGCATCCTTCAGCCGCTGCTGGTCCGTCAGCATCCGGACGACCCCAAGATCTACGAGATCATCGCCGGCGAGCGCCGCTGGCGGGCCGCCCAGCTCGCCGGGCTGCATCAGGTTCCGGTCGTCGTCCGCGAGTTCACGGACCGGGAAGCGCTGGAAATCGCGCTGATCGAGAATATCCAGCGGCAGGACCTGACCGCCCTGGAAGAGGCCGAAGGCTACAAGCGGCTGATGGACGAGTTCGGCCACACCCAGGACGCCCTGGCGAAGGCGCTGGGCAAGAGCCGCAGCCATATCGCCAACATGCTCCGGCTGCTGACCCTGCCGTTGCAGGTGAAGCAGCTGGTCCAGGACGGCTCGATCACCGCTGGCCATGCGCGGGCCCTGTTGTCGGTCCCCGATCCGGTGGCGGCCGCCCATCAGGTGGTGGAGAAGGGCCTGAACGTCCGGCAGGTCGAGCAGCTCGCCCGCGATGCCCAGAACCCGAGGGAGGAGCCGGCGCCGCCCGCGCCGATCGGCGGATCCGCCCCGGTGTCACGAGGCACGGCACCGGCCCGTCCCGGCAAGGACCCCGACACCCTGGCCCTGGAGCAGGACATCACCGGCCGCCTGGGGCTGCGCGTCAGCATCAGCGCCCAGGGGCAGGGCGGCACCCTGAGCATCCAGTACCAGACGCTGGACCAGCTTGATGAAGTGATCCAGCGTCTGACGGGAAAGTAGGTCGGAGGGTGCGCGTCCCGCGCACCTTGGGCGGCGGGACGCCGCCCCTCCAGGATGTCTCAGCCCAGCTTCCGGGCCACCAGATCCGCCAGATTGACCTCCGGACGCGCGCCGACATGGCTGATCACCTCGGCCGCCGATATGGCGGCGATCCGGGCGCAGTCGGGCAGGCTGCGGCCATGGGTGTAGCCATGCAGGAAGCCGGCGGCGAACAGGTCGCCCGCCCCCGTGGTATCGACAAGGTGGTCGATGGGGTCGGCCGGGATCTCGAACACGTCCCGCTCCGTCACGACGACCGATCCCTTTTCGCTGCGGGTCAGCACGGCGGTCTCGCACCGTCCGCGGATTGCGGCCAGCGCCTGGTCGAAGCTGTCCACCTGGTAGAGCGCCATGATCTCGTGCTCGTTGCCGAACAGAATGTCCACGTGGTTGTCGACCAGGTCGGCGAACTCCGCCCGGTGGCGGTTGACGCAGAAGCTGTCGGACAGGGTCAGGGACAGCTTGCGGTCGCCGGCGTGGGCCAGCTCGGCGGCCTTGAGGAAGGCTTCCTTGGCGAGCGGCCGGTCCCAGAGATAGCCTTCCAGGTAGGTCACCTGGGCGCTCCGGATCAGGTCCGCGTCGATGTCGTCGGGACCCAGCTCGACGCAGGCGCCGAGATAGGTGTTCATGGTCCGTTGGGCGTCGGGCGTCACCAGGATCAGGCAGCGGGCCGTGGGGGCGCCTTCCGTCGCCGGCTTGCTGTCGAAGCTGACCCCGACGGCCCGGATGTCATGGCGGAACACGGTGCCGAGCTGGTCGTCCTTCACCTTGCCGATATAGGCGCCCTTGCCGCCCAGGGAGGCGATGCCGGCCATGGTGTTGCCGGCGGAACCGCCGGACATCTCGATACCCGGACCCATCCTGCCGTAAAGCTCTTCGGCCCGGTCGGCATCGATCAGGGTCATGGCGCCTTTTTCCAGGCCGTTGGCTTCGATGAAATCATCGTCGGCATGGGCGATGACATCGACGATGGCGTTGCCGATGCCGACAACGTCTAGGGTGGCCTGGGACATGCGGGGCTGCATCCTTGTTCCGGTGGGTTCTTGCGGGGAAGGTTTTGAGGATTAGTGCGGCCGGAGTATAACGGCCGGCGACCTCCGTACAAGTCCGGCCCTCGAACCTGATCGCGATGCTTCACATGATCCCTGCCCTCGTCCGCGCCATCGGCCAGCTCTCCGACCCTCCGGTCCGCAAGGTCGTCTGGTTGAGCGTCTTCGGCGCCATCCTGGGCTTCCTCACCATGGCCGGTCTGGCCTGGATCCTGCTTTTCCAGACCCAGCTCACGGAACTGCCCTGGCTGGACACAACCATAGACGTACTGGGCGGCCTGGGCGTGTTCGCCCTGGCCTACCTGTTCTTCCCGGCCGTCGTGGTGACCATCTCCGGCCTCCTGCTGGAGCGCGTGGCCGTGTCCGTCGAGCGGCGGTACTATCCGGGCCTGCCGCCCGCCGAGGGCCAGGGCCTGGGGGCCGAGATCTGGAACGCGATCAAGTTCCTCGCGATCGTCGTGTTCCTCAACCTGCTCGTCCTGCCGGTCTACCTGTTCCCGGGCGTCAACATCGCGGTCTTCTACATCCTGAACGGCTACCTGCTGAGCCGCGAGTACTTCGAACTCGTGGCACTCCGGCGGATGAAACCGTCAGCGGCCCGGACGCTGCGCAAGGCAAACAGTGCCAGGCTGTTCCTTGCCGGAGTCATCGTCGCCTTCTTTTCGACGATACCTTTGGTCAATCTGCTGGTTCCCGTTGTGGCGACGGCCTTCATGGTGCACATTTTCTATGGGCTCACAGGAAACTTGCACCGAGCTGCCAAATAGTAATAAAGAGTTAACCATGACGGCTCATTTTTATGGCCAGCCGTTTTGTGGCCAGCCGTCATCCACCCTGCCTTTGGGGGCCATCGCCCATGTTTCGACGCAAGTCACCGCCCGCCGGACCGCTGAAACCCGAAGGCGCCATGCCGGTCGAGCCGGCCGCGCCCGAAGCGGTGGCCACCGAGCCGCCGGTGCGTTCCCCGTTTGCCGATAAGGGACAAGATATGTCGCCGATCAAACCGCCGTCTTCCAGCACCTCCTTCAAGCCCGAAATTCCGCGCCGCGTGGTCGAGATTCCGGGTGCCCCGGCGCGCCGCCCCTTGGGCGAGGGTCTGGCGGCGCCTTCGACCGGCTCCTCGGTTTCCGGCTCGTCCCTGTCCACCGGCGCCACCGAGATGCGCAAGCTGATCGTCGGCCGCGACATTTCGCTCTCGGGCGAGATCACCGCCTGCGACGTGCTGGTGGTCGAAGGGACGGTCGAAGCCAAGCTGCGGGACGGCCGCAACATCGAGATCGCCGAGTCCGGCCTGTTCAAGGGCAGCGTCGAGATCGACGAGGCGGACATCGCCGGCCGGTTCGAGGGCGACATCAGCGTGCGCGGCCGCCTGCGCCTGCGCTCCACCGGCAAGATCAACGGCGCGATCCGCTACGGCGAGCTGGAGGTCGAGGCCGGCGGCCAGCTGATCGGCGAGATCCAGGTGCTGACAGCCAATTCGGCCTCCATCGCGCGGATGCCGACGACCCCGGCCGAGCCGCCGGCGGCTCCCGAGGTGACCCAGGCTTCCCCCTACCCGGCCGCGCATTCCGGCGGCGCCGAGTAAGCTTCCGGGCCTGATCGGAATGGAGAACCCGCCGGTGGTGACGCCGGCGGGTTTTTCCGTCCGGTTATTTCCGTCCCCTCGACGCTCAGAACATGTGGCCGCTGCGTTCGGCCTTGGTCTTCAGATAGGCTTCGTTGTGGCCGTTGCTGGGGAAGACATGGGGCACCCGGTCGACCACCTCGATCCCGCAGCGCGCCAGCTGGCGCAGCTTGTCCGGGTTGTTGGTCAGCAGCCGCACCTGGGAGAACCCCAGCTGGCGCAGCATCTCCGCCGCCGGAAGATATATCCGCTCGTCGGCGTCGAAGCCCAGCATCTCGTTGGCCTCGACCGTGTCGAACCCGTCGTCCTGAAGCTGGTAGGCCCGCAGCTTGTTGACCAGCCCGATACCCCTGCCCTCCTGCGCCAGGTAGAACACGATGCCGCTGCCCTGCCGGGCAATCTCCGCGATGGCGCCGCGGAGCTGGTCGCCGCAGTCGCAGCGGAGCGAGCCCAGCAGGTCGCCGGTGAAGCATTCCGAATGCAGCCGGACCAGCGCCGGGCCGTCTTCGGCGGAGGGATCGCCGATCACGATCGCCAGATGTTCGACTCCGCCGTCGGGCGGACGGAATGCCAGCACCCGCGTGTTCTCGGCATCGACCAGCGGCACCGCGGCGTCGCCGACCAGGGTCAGCGTCCGCGCCGCATGGGTCTGGTAGTCCAGGATGTCCCGCGCCCGCACCAGCATCAGGTCGTGCTTGGCGGCCCAGGTCACCGCCGTGGTCCCGCGCGGCAGCCGGACCGGAGCGACGACGGCGGCCGGCAGCAGGCGCGCCAGCTTGGCCAGCGCCACGGCCGCTCCCTCGCGGGTTCCCAGCTCGGCCGGCGCCACGCTCAGGGCCGGGACGGGACCCTGGGGCGTCCGCCGCGTCGGATCTACCAGCGTGTGGATCGCGTCGGCATCCAGGCCGCCGCTCAGCGCCAGCGTGACCACCGGCGCCTGCTGCCCGGACAGCCCGATCGCCGCGGCGCGCGGCCGGGTGACCGCGAGCACAGGGGATGCTCCGGCCGATTTCCTGAGACCGTCCAGCGCCTCCGCCGTCACCGCTTCCACCGACAGCGCCAGGGCGAGGCTCCCCTCCAGATCCTCCACCAGGACGGGATCGCCGCGCCGCAGCTCGCCGATCGCACGATCGACCGACCGCAGGGCCGTCTGATCGAGGGGTTGGGACAGGTCGTCCGTCAGTTTGGCGAGACTGGGGGAGGTCATTGTTCTTTTCTTGATGTCCGTGGAAAGTGGAGCGGGCTGTCAGATGTCGGTCCGGGTAGGCTCGGCGGCGGGGTCCCTGTCGCGATACCCGTCCGTCCGCGTGCCATCGTCCACGCCGGCCTTCACCAGCCAAAGCGTATCGACCGCGAAGGAGAAAAGCAAAAGGCCAAGTGCCGCTGCGGCCGCAAGGCTGCTGAGCGGCGGCTGGACCACCGGCAGGATGCAGGCCAGGAGGACCGCGATCTGCACGACGCAGATGACCCGGCGCCGCTGGCTGAACGGCAGCTCGGCGTTCAGCATGGGCCAGACCCAGCCGGCGGCGACGAAGCCGTAGCGCGCCAGCCCGATCGCCAGCACCCATGCGCCCGCCTTGCCGTCCTGCCATGCCAGCACCGCGAGGATGCCCATCAGGACCGTGTCGAAATTGATGTCCAGCTGCTTGCCGTACGGGGTCGCCATCCGCGTCCGCCGGGCGACCCAGCCGTCCACCCCGTCCAGCACCAGCGCCAGCAGAGCCGCCAGCGAGACGACCCAAAGCGCTTCGGGCGAGAGATGCCGGATCACCGGGATCGTCCCGCCGATCAGGCTGGCGATCACGCCGCGCAGCAGCGTCACCCGGTTGGCGGCGCCGAAACGGGCATGGGGCGCGTGCCCGCGCAGGTGGAGCAGCATCAGCACCGCGACGATCGCGTAGCAGCCCATGGCGGTCAGGGGATAGATGCCGGGCAGGCCGGCCAGATCGCCCAGCGCCACCGCGGCGGCGGCCGTCAGCACGCCGCCCGCCGCCATGTGCAGGGCGACGCTGAGGAAGAGCCGGGCCGTCGCCGGCATTCCCTGCCCGGGTTCCCTGTGGGCGCTGTCGGTCGATCCGTAAGCCATTGACGATAATTGGTGCATAAAATGCGATGGTAAAGGGCTCGGGTCCTGTCGATGGAGGCCCGCGGGAATTACCTTGAACGGGGGACTGGTAAAGCGGGACGGAGAGGGCAATTGGTAGGGCTTGATCATGGATAGTACCGAACCCTCCCTCGCGGGCTCCTCGCCCGCTTCCGATCCGGACCGGCTCTGGCGGGCGATCCTCGACCTCCGGCATGGCCGCGGGGGACCCGGCCCGGCCATGCCGCCGACCGCGGACGCCATCCGGGGCGGCATCGGGCCGGCGGATGGCGAAAGCCTCCTCCTGTGCGACCTCTATCTTCCCCTGTGCGCAGGAAGGCCGCCCGGGCGCTATGCCGTCGCCCATCTGGGGCAGAGCCTGGACGGCAGGATCGCGACCCTGTGCGGCGCCTCCCAGTGGGTGACCGGTCCCGAGGACATCCTGCACAATCACCGCATGCGCGCGCTGTCGGACGCCGTCCTGGTCGGGGCCGGCACCGTGCGGCACGACGATCCCAAGCTGACCGTCCGGCTGTGCGAGGGGCGCAACCCGGTGCGGGTCGTGGTCGACACCAACCGCCGGCTCGACGGCAGCCAGGGGATTTTCCACGACGGCGCCGCGCCGACGCTGCTGCTGTGCGCCCACGACCGGGCGCGGCCCGGCGAGCGCGTCGGCGCCGCCGAAGTGCTCGGGCTGCCCCGGTGCGGCGCCGGGCTCGATCCCGGCGGCATCCTGGCGCTGCTGGCCGACCGGGGCCTGGAGTTCGTCTTCATCGAGGGCGGCGGCGTGACCGTGTCCCGCTTCCTCCAGGCCGGCTGCCTCGACCGGCTCCAGGTCACCGTGGCGCCGCTGATCCTGGGATCCGGCCGGCCCAGCTTCACCTTGCCGGAGATCGAGACGATCGACGGCGGACTGCGGCCGAAGTCGCGCCATTTCGTCCTGGGAACGGACATCCTGTTCGATTGTGACCTGCGTGGCTGATCCCATCCCGAACGACCCGCCGACCGATACCGCCACCGCGTTCTGGACCGTGGCCCCCGGCCGGGGGGAGCTGCGCGAGGCGCCCCTGCCCGGCCCCGGTCCCGGCGAGGTGCTGGTCCGCGCCGAGGTCAGCGCCGTCAGCCGCGGCACCGAGAGCCTGGTGTTCCAGGGCAAGGTGCCGCCGGAGTTGTTCGACACCATGCGCTGCCCGTTCCAGGAAGGCGACTTCCCCGGCCCGGTCAAGTACGGCTACTGCATGGTCGGCGTGGTCGAGCGGGGTCCGGCCGCGCTGGCGGGCCGGCGGGTGTTCTGCCTGCACCCGCACCAGGACCGGTTCGTCGTTCCCGCCGACGCCGTCGTGCCGGTCCCGGACGGCGTGCCGGCCGATCGCGCCGCGCTGGCCGCCAACATGGAGACGGCGGTCAACATCCTGTGGGACGCCCTGCCCCCGGTCGGCAGCCGGATCGCGGTGATCGGCGGCGGCGTCGTCGGCTGCCTGACGGCCTGGCTGGCGGCCCGGATCCCCGCCGCCCGGGTCGAGCTGATCGACGTCGATCCGGCCCGCGCCGCCGTGGCCGAGGCGCTGGGCGTCGGGTTCGCGCTGCCGGAGGCGGCGTCGGGGGACTGCGACATAGTGATCCATGCCAGCGGCAATCCCGACGGCCTCGTCACGGCGCTGGCGCTCGCCGGGTTCGAGGCGACGGTGGTGGAGGCCAGCTGGTACGGCACCCGGCCGGTCGCGGCACCCCTCGGCGCCGCCTTCCATCCGCGCCGGCTCCGCCTGGTGTCCAGCCAGGTCGGGGCGGTGGCACCGGCCATGCGGTCGCGCTGGAGTTACCGCGACCGCTTGACCCTGGCCCTCGACCTGCTGAAGGATTCAAGGCCGGATATCCTCTTGACCGGATCATGTTTGTTTGCTGACCTAACAGATATTTTTCCCAAACTCGCGCTGACGCCCGGCGATCAGCCCGCAAATCAGATCTGCCATCTGGTCCGCTACGGCGGCGCCCGATGACGAACCGGAACGGAGGACTTCGCCGATGTACAGCCTGACCGTGCGGGATCACATCATGATCGCGCACAGCTTCA